>JBAZBZ010000018.1 GCA_041671145.1 Bacteroidales bacterium
TATGTCTTTTGAATATATGTTCACTCACACGTTAAAATTACTGTTTTTTTCTTTATTTTTGACCCCGAGGCAGAGCCTCGAGGAATTCTTTTGATTAAACGAAATAAAAAATATAAAGTTATATAAATTTAGGATTTGGACTAACTGTATTTTACTGACGAGGTTGTCTCAAAAGTACTCTGTGTAACTCTGTGCATTCTCTGTGGCTCTCAGTGTAATTTTTTATTTTATTGTTACACAGAGTTTCACGGAATTGGCACAGATAGCCACAGAGAAAAAAACAATAAAAATTTTACTTTTGAGACAGCCCCGTCAGTAAACTAAATCACTTCAAACGAATTTGATTTGAGCCAGCCAATAGAGCCGTTGGGAAGTTTTATTTCGCTCCATTCGTTGATATTATCTGTTATTTTAACTTTTGTTCCTTCGTGAAGTATGAAAAGGTCGGTGCTTTTTTCGTCGGGAGAGCTTTTTGTAGTTACACTCGGCAGAAATATAATTGCTTCTTTATTATCTTTTACTTTGCTATATTGTATTTGTGCAAAAACAAATATGAAAACCGTAGCAATAAAAAATATCAACATTAAACTGAATGATAGTTTTTTTAGAAAAACAGAACGAGTAAAAATAAATACTGATAAAGACAATAATAAAATTATAAATGAAAATATTATTGCCTTTGCCCATCTGTCAGTGGAATAAAAATCCCCAATTTTATTAAACCATCTTGCAATAAAAAACTTTGGTATCACTTCAATTTTATCAAGAGTTTTCAGATTTGCAATATAAATATTATGGTCAATGGCGTCGTCATTGGGAGAAAGTTTTTTTGCTTTTTCGAAATATAAAATTGCCGATGGAATATTGTTCGTTTTATAATACGCATTACCGATATTGTAATACAATTCGGCAGCTTCGAATCCGCTATCAATAACCTTTTTGTATAACTTCAATGCATCCTCGTATTTTCCTTTCTGATATAATTGATTTGCTTTATCAATTACGTTTTGGTTATTCTCAGCAGCAACTCTAAAACCAATAACCACAAACAATAAACCACAAACAATAAACCTCACATAACGGAGAAAAGAATCTCGATTTATGCTAAAAACATTATTCATTATTATTTATTTTATTTTTTGTTCAAGTTCACTTATTAAATCAATAGTTTTTGAATACAAATTTTTCATTTCCGTTAATTCGCCCGAGGGAGCAAATCGTGCAAATTCGCAATAATTCAATATTTCGAGATATTTATTTATTAATTCTTCTTCCACATTTTTCATTTTAAGAGTTTCAACCATATTATCTTTTGTGAGGTCGGAAACAGGAATGCTGAGTTTATCGCCAATGTATCCCCACATTGCCTTGAACATTTCGTCATAAAATTTTTCCTTATTATTTTCTTTCAGGAATTTATTTGCCGTTTTCAAATGCTTACGTGCAACTTTAGTGGCTCTTTTGTATTTTACCAGAACAATGTTGCTGTTTTCTTTTATTCGCTTTCTATTTAAAAATACAAAGATTAAAAATAATAAAAACGGAATGAGCAGAAGCAAATAAAAGTTAAGTGAATTATAAAAATATATTCCTAAAGGTTTTAGTGCGAATTTCTGATTTTTTATAAACTGAATATCACTTCCCAGATATTTCAATTCTTCTTTATTAATGCCCGTTACAACAGCACCTGCTTCGTTGCCGCTTCCTTTTTCAACCCGTAAAGTGTATTCGGGAGAAGTTAAAGTTATGTATTTATTTTTATTCAAATCAAAATATGAAAATGAAACAGGTTTTATTTTAAATGTTCCTGCACTTCTTGGTATTACAAGATATTCAAAAGTCCTGCTACCCGAAATTCCCGATAGGATGTTATTTATATTATCATTTATTTTCGGGTCATAAGTTTCCAAATCGGGAGGAAAAGAAAGAGCGGGCTTTTCAACAAGTTTAATATTTCCAGTACCCGAAATTGTAAATTTCAGATTTGCCGCTTCGTTAGTTTTAAGTTTTGTTTTATCAATTTGCGAACTTAAAGAAAAGCTTCCCACTGTTCCTTTAAAATCATCAGGTTTATTTGCTGATGGCAATGGCTTGACATTAATTGCAAGTGCATTTGATTTCAGACTTTTTTTAACATTCTGGTATGATTCTGCAAAGGGGTCAGGAAAATTGCTGAAAAAAGGGTCTTTAAAAAAATCGGCAAAGGGGTCATTTCGTTTTGTTTTGATTTTTATTTGTGCAAGACATTCGATTTCGAGAGGAGCAATAGTGAGAGTTCCGCTTTTTTGCGGGAAAAGGGCAACTTTTCTTATTTCTGCAACTACATAGGTAACGCCGTTAATTGTTTCGTTAGATTGTTTTATTTTTTCATTTTCTTTGAGTAAATCCTGCGACCAAAAACCTGAAAATTGCGAAAGTTTGTCAATTGTATATTGTGAAATCGGAACTCTTGTATAAATTTTATATGTAACTATTATTTGCTCGCCCTGCAATGGATTATTTTTATTAACAAAAGCTTTCACAAAAATATCCTTGTCTTTTACATCAGGTATATTTTGGTTAGATTGATTTTGTTGTTTTGCGGTTTTACTTCCGCTGCTAACAACTTCTATTGTTAATGTATTTGATTGTATTTTTTTCCCGTTAACTGTTGCCATTGCCGCGTCAATTGTAAATTTACCGATAGAAGTTGGAACAAGAAAATAAATCCACTGCTCCTCTCCTCCACCGCCCTGAACAACTTTTCCGTTGACAATAATCGTCATTCCTCCTCCCGAAGATGTGGACTGCCCGACAACCTGAAAACCTTTAAATGAAGGAGGATAAAAATTATCAGCCGAACCGCCTGTCAGAGAATATGTAACCTGCAACTGTGAATTTATAAAAACCTGCGTTTCATTCGCAGATGCAGTGAGCTTTTGCGAATATGACGCATTTGAAAATAGAATTAAAAAAGTTATAATTAATATGTTTAAATTCTTATTCATTATTCTTTGTCAGCTAACTTTTTTGTTGAATTGTATAATTGCTAAATTGTCTCTAACTTTAAGTACTTGAAGTACTTCTTCTACCAATCCTTTTCAATTTTTGCATTTGCTTTTACGGCTTTTTCTTTTTTTAATTTATCATTAGTATTTTTTTCCTGATTTTTCATTGCTTCAAGAATTCTTTCAGCGTCTTCTTTTGACAACTGTTGTTTTTGTTGTTGCTGCTGTTTGTTTTTATCTTCGTTGTTTTTTTGTTGTTTTTGCTGTTGATTTTTTTTGTCATTTTTGTTTTTATCATTTTTATTCTTCTGATTTTGTTTTTTCTGTTCTTCTTTAATCATCCTTAAAGCATAAGACAGATTATATTTAGTATCCTTATCGTCGGGTTTATTTTTAAGCGCCTGCTTATATGAATTTATACTTTCTTCATATTTTTTCTGCTTCAGCAGTGAATTTCCAAGGTTATGATATATTTTTGAAAGTGTATCTTTGTTTTTTGTTGAAGTAATAAGTTCCTGATATATTTTACTTGCCTCTTCATATTTTTCCTGTTTATATAAAGCATCACCAAGATTATAATTTGCCTTTAAACTATTTTTCTTTTTCCCAAGTGCTTTTCTGTAATTAATTTCAGCAGGATTATACTTGCCATCCTTATATTCTTTATTCCCATCTCTAATGAGCTTATCAGCATTTTGCGAAAAAGCAGTAAAAGAAATAAAAATAATCTGTAAAATTATAAAAATCTTTTTCATTTAATTTTTTAATCTTTCAATTTATACCTGTTTATAAACTATCTATTTTGCGTCGCATAATACATTTTATAAATTAAAAAACTTTCTGCTTGCGACGCTTAACATTGGCATTTCTTTACCCCGTGCTTCAGCACGGGGCTACAAACATTCAAACCCTAACGGGTTTGTTCTGATAAATTTATTTTTAAAAATTAAACTTCATTTAATCTTTAAATCTTTTAATTTTTTAATTATTTTTTTTCACTTCAAAAAACTTAACGTTTTTCATCCATTTATATTTTCTTTCGAGCAATAAAATTTCTAAAATAACAAAAAATAATGCAATTGCAATACACGGCTGGAAATAGTCCTCGTAATCCGAATAAACTTTTGTTTCAATTTCTTTCTTTTGCATTTTTCCAATTTCATCGAATATTGCATTAAGTCCTATATCTGTGTTTGTTGCTCTCGCGTATACACCGTTGCCAGCTTTAGCTATCTGCTGCAATTGTGCTTCATCAAGTTTTGTAACTACAGTATTCCCTTCTCTATCTTTTTTGTAACCCATTGCCATTCCCGAATATTTTTGAGGTATAGGAACGCCTTCAGGCGAGCCCATGCCGATAGTATAAATGACAATATCTTTTTTTGCAACTTCTTTAGCTGAAGCAATTGCATCATCCTCGTGGTTTTCGCCATCTGTAATAATTATTATTGCTCTGCTTCTTTTTGTGTTTTCTTTTGGAAAAGATTCTACCGCAAGAGCAATTGCCGCACCAATCGCTGTTCCTTGAACGGGAATAATATCAGTATTTACATTTGACATGAATAAATCAGTAGCTGCATAATCGGTTGTTATAGGTAATTGCGTATATGCTTTCCCAGCAAAAACAATAATTCCGATTCTGTCATCTTCAAATCTGTCAATAAGTTTTGAAATTGCCTGTTTTGCCCGAATTAATCTGTTCGGCTTAATATCCTCGGCAAGCATGCTGTTTGAAACATCAAGTGCAATCATCAGGTCAACACCTTTTCGTTTTACTTTTTCGATTTTTGAACCTACCTGTGGATTAGCAATTGCAAGTATAATAAAGGTAAATGCAAAAAGTAAAATAATAAATTTTATCAGATTAAGTGCGGATGAATAATCAGAAAATAAATTTTTTATAACATCAATATCTCCAAATTTGCTGATTGCTCTTTTCTTCCAAACAAGATAAAGCAAATACAACCCCACCAACAAAGGAATTAATATTAATCCGTAGAGATAATTTATATTTTCAAATCGAAACATTCTTTAGTTTTCAGTTTATAGTTTTCATTTAAAAAAATCGTAAATCCTAATTTGTAAATCCCAA
The DNA here is from genome assembly GCA_041671145.1 of Bacteroidales bacterium. Classification (NCBI taxonomy): domain Bacteria; kingdom Pseudomonadati; phylum Bacteroidota; class Bacteroidia; order Bacteroidales; species Bacteroidales bacterium. The sequence goes on from JBAZBZ010000018.1 coordinate 5,080, forward strand.
TTCCTAAATCATCCTTAAGGTATTTGTTTGAAATAAGTATATCTCAAAACAATTTCACCCAAAAACAAAAATGCCACAAGCAAAACCAATGGTAAATATTTTTCTTGTTTTTTATGATATTCGGTAACATCAATTTTTGATTTTTCGAGTTTATCTATTTCGGAATAAATTTCCCTTAATTTAGTTTTATTTATAGCGCGAAAATACTTGCCATCAGTCATTGCCGAAATATTTTTCAGTAATGGCTCGTCAATTTTAACTTCAATATTTTCATACTGAATTCCGAAAGGTGTTTTAAACGGATAAGGTGCCATCCCAATTTTACCCACGCCAATGGTATAAACTCTTATTCCGAATTTTTTAATTATTTCGGCAGCAGTTATAGGGTCAATGAAACCTCTGTTATTAACGCCATCGGTTAAAAGAATTATAACTTTACTTTTTGCTTTACTGTTTTTCAGGCGGTTTACGGAAGTTGCCAAACCATCGCCAATAGCGGTTCCGTCTTCAATCATTCCGCTTTCTATTTTGCTGAAAAGATTTTTTAATACTATGTGGTCGGTAGTCAAAGGACATTGAGTAAAGCTTTCTCCGCTGAATACAACAAGTCCAATTCTGTCATCAGGTCTGCCGTCAATAAATTCCATTGCAACTTCTTTTGCAGCTTCAAGGCGGTTTGGCTTAAAGTCCTCGGCAAGCATACTGCCCGAAATATCCATTGTTAAAACAATATCAATGCCTTCAACGGTAACATCTTTTCTGCTTTTGCTCGATTGCGGGCGGGCAAGAGCAATAATCAGCAATGCAACAATTATAATTCTTAAAACAAATAAAATGTGTTGCAATCTCTGTCGCATTGTTTTATTTTTTTTATCAAATCCCTCAATAGTTGAAATTTGAAGAGCTGCATTTATTTTCTTTCGCTTATACAAATACCACGCTAACAATGCCGGAATAATGAGCAGCAAAAGCAAATAATATTCGTTGTGATATGTTTTTAAAAAGAAATATTCTTTCAGATATTCCATATAAATCAACTGATTTTTGTTTCTGTATTTTCTGTTTGTTCCGGTATCGGTTTTGTTTCATTAACAAAATCAAATGCATTATTCAAACTTATGTCATTTTCATTCGGCAATGGATGCAGCTTTGCAAACTTCACAAAATCCGATAATATCAAAATCTGTTTGAGTTTATTTTTTATTTCTATGGTTATTTCAATTTTCTCAAATCTTTTTAAAATCTCATCGGTTGTCATTTCCATAGCGATAACATTAAACCTTCCTTCAATATAAATTCTCATAATGTCCGAAAGTTTAACATAATATAATTTCTCCATGTTTTGCTGCCAGAGTTTGCTTTCACGCAATTTGTTCAATTCGAGCAATGCTATTTCATGCGGAGGCAATTTTGGTTTTGTGAATTTTAATATTGGCTCTTTCCTTTTTATTTTAATTATAATGTAAATTATTAAAACAATAATTATTATTCCACCTAATACCGATAAAATATATGGAAGCAGTTCCCTGAAAGTTATTGGTGCAACAAATGGTGGCTTAATATCTTTTATTGCTTTTGTAGTATCAACAGGAATTGTCTTTACCTGAAGCAACATTGCTTCTGTAAGTAACTTCTTCTTTGTTGTATCATTTTTTAAATTAATGGTAAACTCAAACGGTGGAATTGCCCAGTAACCCGAGTCGTAAGAAGTGATATATAGAGATTGTGTTAAAGTTTTTATTTTTTTATCTGCCGACAAAACCGTATCAATTTTTGATTTACCAATGACATCTATTTTTTTAATTATTGTATCACCAACAATAGGAAAAGTTATAACATAATTTTCCGATGCTTTAATTTGAATATTAAGTTTTATCTGGTCGCCGATAGTTATTGTGCTTTTTTCAAGTTTCGCATTAACAGCCGGCTCTTGGGAAAAAGAAAAGCTGCTGATTAAAATTGATAATATTATTAATGTATTTAACTTTTTGTTCATTGTTAGTTTTCAGTTTTTAGTTTTCAGTTCTCAGTTTTCAGTTAGTTAGTTGCTCCAACTTCAAACTGAAAACTCTAAACTATTTTGTTCCTCTTTTCTTAAACAACCTCATCAATGGCTTAATATAATCCTCATCAGTTCTGATATTGACAAAATCAACACCGCTTTTTGAAAATATTTCATAAAGTTTAGATTCATTTATAAGCCACCATTTGTTATATGATTCTCTTACATTCCTGCTTGAAGTATCAACAGAAATAATATTTTCTGTTTCTGCATCTTTAAGTTTTACCAAACCTAAAGACGGAATTTCTTTTTCTCTTTTGTCATAGATTTTCAATGCGACTAAATCATGCTTCTTTCCTGCTATTTTCAGAGCATTATCAAAATCCTTATCAATAAAATCTGAAATTAAAAATGCAATACATCTTTTTTTAATTGCGTTTGTAAAATATCTTAATGCTTCTGTAATACTTGTTTCTTTATTTTGTGATTCAAATGTGAGCAGTTCCCTGATAATTCTGAGTATGTGTGTTGTTCCTTTTTTTGGTGGAATAAATTTTTCAATTTTATTGCTGAAAAAGAGCACTCCAACTTTATCATTATTCTGAATTGCCGAAAAAGCAAGTACTGCCGCAATTTCAGTAATCACATCTCTTTTAAATTGTTTTTTAGTTCCAAAAATTCCCGAGTTGCTGACATCTATCAAAACCATAACCGTCAGTTCTCTTTCTTCTTCAAAAACTTTTACAAATGGGTGATTAAAACGGGCAGTAACGTTCCAGTCAATCATTCTTGTATCATCACCGAAAGTGTATTCGCGAACTTCACTGAAGGTCATTCCTTTGCCTTTAAAAGCACTGTGATACTCACCCGAAAAAATATGATGGGATAGTCCTCGTGTTTTAATTTCAATTTTTCTGACCTTTTTTAAAAGCTCGGAAGTTTCCACACACAAAAAGTTTAAGGTTTTTAGTTTAATGTTTAAAGTTGTTTAGGTTTGTTTCTGCGAACCTTTATTAATTCAATAATTCCGATTAATGTTTAGAGTTCAAAGTTTCAACAACCAGTAACTGAAAACTAATCAAGGTACTTCAACCGTATTCAGCACCTGATTGATTATGTCTTCGCTGTTTACGTTTTCGGCTTCTGCTTCGTAAGTCAAGCCAATTCGGTGACGCAGCACATCATGACAAACTGCTCGCACATCTTCGGGAATTACATAACCTCTGCGTTTTATGAAAGCATAAGCTTTTGATGCAAGTGCAAGATAAATGCTTGCACGCGGTGAGGCACCATAACTAATCAATTCTTTTAAATTTTGTAATTTATAATTTTCGGGAAATCTTGTTGCAAAAACAATGTCGGTTATATAAGTTTCGATTTTTTCGTCCATGTATACTTCTCTCACGATGTTTCTTGCTTTAATAATATCTTCAGGACTTAACACCTTATTTACCGTTGGGAATTTTTCTGCAATATTTTCTCTTATAATAAGTTTTTCTTCTTCTTTCGAAGGATAAGTGATTACAATTTTCAGCATGAAACGGTCAACCTGCGCTTCAGGCAAAGGATATGTTCCTTCCTGCTCTATAGGATTTTGAGTGGCAAGAACTAAAAACGGCTCTTCAAGTTTGTATGTATTTTCGCCAATTGTAATCTGGCGTTCCTGCATTGCTTCCAATAAAGCACTCTGTACTTTTGCCGGAGCACGATTTATTTCATCGGCTAAAATAAAATTTGAAAAAAGAGGTCCTTTTTTTACAAAAAATTCTTCCTTTTTTGGACTGAAAATCATTGTGCCTACAAGGTCAGCCGGAAGCAAATCAGGTGTAAATTGAATTCTGCTGAATTTTGCGTTTATACATTCTGCAAGAGATTTAATGGCAAGAGTTTTTGCCAATCCCGGAACCCCTTCCAAAAGTATATGTCCATTCGAAAGCAAGCCGATTAAAAGCCGTTCGAGCATTTGTTTCTGACCAATGATAACTTTATTTATTTCCATTGTCAGAATGTCGATGAAAGAAGATTCACGCTGAATGCGTTCGTTTAATTCTTTTATATCAATATGTTCCTGCATAGTTTTTAATTTTTTAATTGAACAAAAATATTTACAATCGCACCATCAATCCAAATCGGATTAGTTAAAATTTGTTAGATGTTTTGTTAAAAATTGTTAAACGTATTTTGCTTTGTTTCAGAAAACAAAACGAATTGAATAATTAAATAATCTGTATTGTTCGAATAAAATAATTAGTGAAAAGAAAATTTTTAAAATACGTTGAAAACATTTGTTTAAAATCAGGATTAAAGTCCAAAAGTGTGTATATTTGTAAAGGCAGTCTCAAAAATAAAATTTTAGTTTTTTTTCTCTCTGTGGCTCTCAGTGACAACTCTGTGAATCTCCGTGTAACAATAAAATAAAAAATAACACAGAGAACCACAGAGAATGCACAGAGTTACACGGAGCACATTTAAGATAACCTGTATAAAACATAAACTAAACGTGCTTTAGCCCTGAAATAGTATTTTTACATAAAGTCAAAATAATGAAAATAGAACTTAAAAAAATAGATAAAAGTTTCGGAATTTATTCAACATCTGAAATTTTAAAAGATGAAATTATTTTTAAAGTGGAACGCATAAAAATAATTGAAAATCCCACACGATATTCCCTACAGATTGATGTTGGCAAGCACGTTGAAGTTCATGAAAAAATTGAAATAAGCGACAATTTGGATTCTTTATGGCAATACATGAATCATGCGTGTGAACCGAATTGTTATTTCAAAACCGAAGACATGACCTTTCGTGCAAAACATAAAATTGCGGAAGAAGAACATTTAACTTTCAATTATCTCACAACAGAATATGACATGGCTGCACCATTCAAATGCGACTGCAAATCGGAAAATTGTTTTGGTTTTATAAAAGGATTCAAATATTTAAACGTTGAACAAAAATTAAAATTAATAAATTCTTGTGCAAAACATTTGAAGAAAATAAATGAGAAATCAGTTGTTGGTTGTCGGTTGTCAGTATAATTTTTTAATATCTCACAAAATGCTCCATTTGAGCAGGTATTTCAACAGATATTTCGACAATACCGTTTTGCTTTCCCTTATCATACCATGGCTTTTGAATTATTATTTTTTTTATTCCCTCTTTTTCTATGGTATAAATGTTAGATTTTTCAGAAATAAGCATCTCTTTTAGTTTTGAACGGGCAGATTCGGGATGACAATTCAACACATTTGTTCCCTTTAATTTTGCTCCGCCGTATTTATCAAATGTAGCTATTGCTTTTTTATTCATGTAAATAATAACACCTTCTTTATTGCATACGGTTATAGCAGCGTCAAATTCTTCAATCCAGTTGTTTTTTGTCATAATAGAAAATTAAAGTGTTTGTTAAAAAATGTTCTAATACTTCATTATCCGACATTCGATGTTCATTATTTTTTATTTAAAATTTATTAAAAAATATCGAATATCGAACACTGAATGTCGAATTTCGAAGTGGGTGAATATTATAGACAGAAATCTATTTTATAATCAACACCATTTTAGGTTTTATTTTATCGCTTTTTAAATTATTAAGTTTCATTATTTGTTTTACGGTTACATGATTTTTCAGCGCGATTTCAGAAAGTGTTTCTCCTTGTGAAACAACGTGGGTTAAGTGCTGACCTGAATTATTTATATTTTTTTTAGTTTTGTTTTTTTCGGATTCTGCTTTTTGCTGTGGCATTATTAAAGTATCAGTTTTTATTCTGTTTCCTGTTAAATAAAAGTAATATGAATTCAAGATTGCATTAACGAAAAGTTCGCCTTTTACGCAATATCCTTCTGTTGTTAAATGAACCTTATCTTTTTTTGCAAGTTTATTTGAGAGCCATTTTCGCATTGAATATCTTCCGCCGCTGACATTGTAATAATCGTAAAAAGCACATTTTTTCTGCATTGCAATATTTCTTGTAAGTTCCGAAAAATCCTTGCATGCAGCAATATTCAATCTTCTTCTGTAAATATCCTGCGAATTTGTAATTATAATTAATGGTTCTTGAGAAAATTTTCTTATCGTATCAATAATTGACAAAAGATTTTTTGCCATCAAATCCTTGTTAAAAGGACCTTTGTAAAAATCATTAGCACCTAAATCAATTATCACCACATCGGGATTAAATTCGTATAATTGAGAAGGCAAAAGTTTTTCATGCAATATACTTGTATAACCCGCTCCGTTTATTCCGACACTGCAATATAAAATACCATTCTCTTTCTCCGATTCGATAAGCATTCCGTAACATTCAAGAAAATTCTGCGAAGTGTCGGTTTTATTAATTTCAAATTTTAGAGTATCACTTATTTGAGCAAGATGAATTAAAATATAAGGTAAATTATTTTTCTCATTGCAATTTAATTCTATTGGTAATTCTGTATTGCAAGCTTTAAGTTTTAAATTAAAACTTTGTTCTGATTTTTTTAAATATATTTTAATGATTTTAAAACTGGTGTCCAATTCACCTTTCCGAAAAGAAAATTTAAAACTAGCAGAACTGTCTTTTGTATGAATTGAGGCACCGCATATTCCCATTTCAAAACTTGCATCAGAAAAAATATTTCTCGAAAATTCCCATTTGCCTTTACTTGAAGTTGTGTAATCGTACGCAGAATGAGTTTTTGCAGCAGCGTAAGGAAAAACAAATCCTCTGCCACCTTTGCCAAGTTTTTCCTGTAATCTGTTGCGAACGTATCCTGTAAATAAATCCGCCTGAATATGCGAATCACCTATATGTAATATTTTAAGTTTTCTTTTATCGGTTTTAAGGAACTTTTCAAAAAAAGATTTTATTGCCAAAGAATCATTCCATTCAATATAATTCAAATTGTAATTTATGAAAAGATATGATTTTTGATAAGTAATAATCTTTTTAATAAAATCGGGATTTTTTAAAGAATCTTTGGGTAATTTATTTTGGCAAAATGCAATTACAGATACAAAAAAAAATATAAAAGATATTATATTCTTTTTTTTCACTGCAAAAAACATTTTATGAATAATCATGGTTTTCCGGGAAACGATTAAACAAATTTAATTTTTATATCGGGAAATGATTCAACAATTTGCCATTTACCGCGAAGACGCAGAGAAATTTGTTACTTATAGTTTTTCTGCTTTTACTATTAGCCCTGTTCCGCTTTTGTGTTTTGATGCTACATCAAAGTAATTTAGAACAAAACTAAACGGAAAAGTAATTATATAATAAAACGGAAGAATTATTAAAAATAATTTTGACATATGCAACAATAATATCGGATATTTCATTGAAAGCAACCAGGATAATTTTCCGGGCTTTCCGTAACTGTAATTTACTTCAATGTTATTAAATCCTGCTTGAAGAAGTTTATTTTTTATATCTTCATTATTATAGCCATTACGAACATGTTCACCTATGAATGATTCATCATCACTGTCGTGGGCATCTGAGCCGCCAATATCCGAAGGTGTTGAAATCAGCAGCATTCCCTGCATTTTTAATGAAGCATAAAAATTTTCAAATACTTTAACATCCTCTTCAATATGCTCCATAACATCAACGCATAAAATCAAATCGAATGAATATGGTTTTTGAAACGTAGTTAAATCAGTTGTTTCAAAAGTTATATTTTTCTTTCCGATTTTTTTAAAAAAATTATTACAATCATCAATTTGTTCTTTTTTTACATCAACACCAAGAATATTAAATGATTTATCAAATGAAGAAAGAAAATAAGAATATTGACCAAAGCCGGAGCCGGCATCAAGAATATTGATGTTTTTTTTATCGGCAAGCCATTTTTTTAATACTTTTTTTATATGCCATGTACGAAGCAAAAGCAAATCGAGCAACTTATAAAACAAGATTCTTAAAAACAGATTTTTGTTAAATACTTTTCCTAAAATATTTTTTATGGGGTCGTAGTTCAAAGTAGTTTTCAGTTTAGAGTTTTCAGTTTCGGTCATTTGACAGATACTTCATTATTCGATATTCGGCGTTCGATGTTCGATATTTTTTGAATTTTATTTCTTAAGAAGTTTTTCAATGTTTTCGATGTAATCCAGCGAATCGTCAATAAAAAATTCGAGATTTGGAATAATTCTCACCTGATTTTTAATTCTAACTGCAAGCTTATGTCTTATTTCTTTTGTATCATCTTTAACTATTTTTAAAAGTGCGGATTTATCGCTTGTTCCATAAATGCTGAGATTAGTTCGTGCTATTGATAGGTCAGGAGTTACATTTACTTTTGTAACGGTAATCATAGAACCCCTGCAATAATTAATACTTTCTTGCTGAAATATTTCGCTCAGATTTTTTTGAATAAGACGTGCTACTTTATTTTGACGGGTTGTTGCCATGTTTATAATTTAGGATTTAGAATTTAATATTTGGGATTATAAAAACAATTATAAATTATTTAACGCAAAAGAAATTTTTGTGATAAAATTATTGTTTTTCTTCACATCTCAAATTTGGAACAGAACGTTTTAAAATTGCAATTCCATTTGTTGCCTTTTCATTCTTTGGTTCTATAGCAAGTATTTTTTCGTAATATTTTTTTGCGCCGCAATAATCTTTTGATTTGAAATAATAATATGAAAAGTAATCATAAGATTCTAATATTTCTTTTGAGTTTTTCACTGAGTCAACTTTTGCAATTTCCACAACTTTTTCATAAAATGGTTTTGCCCTTCCTTCTTTGCTTGTTGAATCGATTGAAGAATTTGTTCTTGCTTTCCACAGCCAGCCCTGCAACAAATCAGGTTTATTTTTAATAACATAATCCAGAGCTGTGTCAGCTTTTCCGTATTGCTTTACTGTATAATAAGTTGTGCCAAGATTGAGATAATCACCAATACCGGCTTTATGCAAACTTATTTTTTTATTGAATGCATTTATGGATTCGTTATATTTTTTTTGTTTCAAATAGCTGATGGCAATATTCGTATATAAATCGTAAAAAGTAGAATCCATTTCAATTGCTTTTTTATAATAAATAACAGCCATGGAGTCCTTTTTATTCTTTGCTAAAAGCAAGCCATAATATTTATAATCCGAAGGAATTAATTTATCGGATTTTGTTTCCTTATAGAATTTTTCAATTGCATTAAGTCCTTTGTCAAATTGTGAATTTGATTCAAAATACGAATATGCCAGTAAGCGATATAAATATGTGTATGATTGGTCTTTTTCGAGAACTTCGTTTATTTCGTTTATTGCTTCATTATAGTCCTTTGCTAAAAATAAAAAAGAAGCATATCTCACTTTTGCATAAAGATTACCCGGTGACAAGTCAAGATATTTTTTATAATTATTTTTTGCATTATCATATTGTCCTGCTAGATAATAAAGCTCCGCAAGTTCGCGATAAGCGGGAGCGAATGTTGAATCGGCTTTTATTGCTTCTTTATAAAATCCGAGTGCATCGGTATATTTTTTTGCTCTAACCCATAACTGCCCGAGACGCATCTTTGCTTTAGCAGATTTAGCATCAAGTTCCTGTGCTTTTTTGTAATTAAGAATTGCATTTGAACCATCGTTTAACAGGAACAGATAAGCATCTCCAAGAATTAAAAAATATTCGGGATTTTTATTTTCATTGTCCTCAATTTTTTTCATTAATGGAAAAACCATTATTGTATCTTTGCTTTCCGCTCTAATATAAGCTTCGGCAATTCTCATGTATGTCAATGATTGTCTTTCGGGGGTTACTTTTGATGTTTTGTTTGTTCTACTTGGCAACAACGAAACTGCTTTATCAAAATTCATTTTTGCATTAATAGCATCATTAAATAGCAGGGCAATCTTACCTAAACCCACATAATTCAATGGATTTGTCGGGTCGTTTTGTATCCCGTTTTTGAAATTAGCTGTTGCCTGTTCGCTCACATCCTTAACAGAAACAGATGCTGTATCTGTAAAATGTTTTTTTAAATGATATTCACCGTAATAATAATAAACATCACCATTTTGTGAATTAGTTTTCAGTAAATTTTCAAAAGCAGTTTTTGCTGATTCAAACTGTTCACTTTCGGTAAGATTAATTGCAGTTTGCAAATCTTGTGCTTTCAGCGTAAATGAACAAAAAATAATACTTAGTCCAAGTATCAAAACAGTTTTTTTATTTGAAATTCGTAACATATATTTTAAATTTTTAATTTCTATTAATTTAGTAATTCCCTTTAAATAACGATGGCAAATATTTTTTGATTATTCATTACTAATTATTATTTATTAATTATTTATCTTTTCACTTCAATAAGCCGAACAGGCATAATTGCCGGAACAAGTCCTGATTTAAGAATAATTCTTTGTCCTTTCTCTCCTGCAACAAAAGATACAAAACCCGTACCAAGTCCAGCAAAAGATTCGCGGCTTATCATATATATTTCCCTTGTAAAAGGATAAGAGCCATCAGCAATATAACCCTGATAAGGTTTCACGGGCTTGCCTCCGCTTTCACTTCCTATAGCAACTACTTTTATTTTATTTAAAAAATTAATAGTAACCGAATCGCTATTATCGCTGAGCCAGTTTACACTTATTATTCCGAGTGCATTTTTATTTTTTTCAACGTAATTTATTACTTCCTGATTAGAATTTACTGCAAAACAATATGAAGGGAAATTATTTTTTAATTCGAATTTTTCCTTAATGTATCTGGGATTGCACGATTTATTATTATCAAAAACTACTACCATGTCGGATAGTTTAGATTTTTTATTTATCTGCTGCCATTTTGAAATTTTTCCTTCAAAAATTTCTTTTACCTGTTCGTAAGCAAAAGCAGAATCGTCATTATTTTTATTAACTATAAATGCCAATGCATCATAAGCAATTTTGGTTGTACGTGGAATAATACTTTTGCTTACAAGTTTATTTTCTTCGTCTTTTGTAAGTTTTCGGTTAATAACAATAAATCTCACTGAATCCTTGAAATAATCATCAAGAGCATCGCCTTCGGGTTTATATGCAGCATTTACTTTTGCATTTTTGTAAAATGTTTGAAAAGTAAAAATTTCGGTATCAAAAAGAAGCTTATAAGATTCTTCAATACTTGCTTTAATATCGCCGCTTGTGGGAGTTTCGGAAATTTTATTTTCTGAATTATTGCAATTACTAAAAAAAATAATTGCAAACATCAGTAAAAAAGCAAAATTTATTTTTAAAATATTTCTCATAATTCATCATTTTCATTATTGTAAAATTCTTTATGTTCTTTGAGTTTGAATATGGTTCTAACAAGGCGAAAAATCCCATAAACAATAAAAAAGAATGCGAAAATAACTCTCACTTCTTTTTTAATATACAAGTAATAAGAGCTATATAAAAGTACAAGTCCGATAAAAATAAAAACGGCAACCATGAAAAATCCGAAGATTATCATTGAAATGCTTAATGTTTTCTTTCCTTGCGGCATTTTTAATTAACTACTTTATTATACTTTATATAATTACAAAACTAAAATATTTTTTTCAAATAAAATAATTGGTTTTTTGAAATAGCCCAATAAATAAAAATTCCCGACAAGCAACCTGCAACATTTGCCATGAAATCCATTATATCACATGTTCTGCCTGTAAAAAAATATTTTTGAAAAATTTCGAGCATTCCTCCATAAATAACAGCTATAATAAATGAGTATGAATATGATTTATAACGTAAACGGTTGGATGTATATTGTCTTTTAAAACCGAAAATTAATAAAAAATTAAAAACACAGTATAAACCGAAATGAACTATTTTGTCGGCAGAAATATTTTTCAAGAAATCAAATGCAGAAATATCATTACCTGGAATGGCGCTGAAAACAAATATTATTAAAGCCCAGATTAATGAAGGCAAACTATATTTACTAAACATTTTGCGGGTATTATTCTTAAATTTGATTAAATGATAATTCTCGGCTATATAGTATAAAAACAAGAAAAAGCTGCCTTAAAAGTCACTTTTGAGACAGCCTCTACTTATTGTGGTTTTCTTTAAGCTGAAATTAAAGTTTTATAATCAGCCGCAGAAAGCAATTCATTAACTTCGTTAGGATTGGTTAATTTAATTTTCACCATCCAACCTTCACCATAAGGGTCTTTGTTTACAACTTCCGGATTAGATTCAAGTTTTGGATTTTTTTCAATAATTTCACCTGAAACGGGCATAAATATATCGGAAACCGTTTTCACTGCTTCGATACTTCCCAAAGCTTCTTCTTTTTCTAATGTTTCACCCATTGTTTCAATTTCGAGGTAAACAACGTCGCCAAGTTCGCCTTGAGCAAAATCGGTAATACCAACCAAAGCTTCATTACCTGTTACCTTCAACCATTCATGGTCTTTTGTGTATTTTAAATTTTCGGGTACATTCATATAATTAAAATTTAAATAATTTAAATAAATACTTTTTTCAAATTCAAAAGTACATTATTTTTTTTATTGCAATAATAAATGTGAGTTTTTTTTTCAAAAAAATTATAAATATTTAAAATTCAGGTACGATTATTCCAGATTTATTTTAAAATCATTTTCTTCATCTTCTTTGCTTTTTTTCTTTTTCTGTTTTTTTGGAATATCAGAATTTTCAAGAGTTTTATGGTTTTTTGTTGTATCTTTTTTAAGCCATTTGAATTCATCTTTAATTATCTCTTTTAAGTTTTGTTTTTCTTTTGCTAAATTGATGATTATATTTTCTTTTACTCCTTTTGTGTCGTAAGAATATTTGGGGTTGTCAACCGTACCTGTAACCGAAATAAATAGGTTTGTTTTTCCGGTGTTGTCTTCTTCAACAACTCCGAATTCCTCATTTTCTTTCTTGGCTTTTTTCGCCTTATTAGCAAGTATTTCGGAAAGCTGAAGTTTAATATGATAATTTATTTCATTGCTGAATGAATGTGTTCCTCTGAGCTGAAGAGCAAGCTCCGATGATTTAATTTCCATTGAAGGAATATTTATTATTTTATTTTTTACTTCAATTTGATTTTTCAAAGTGGAAAAGGTAATATGTTCAACATCCTTCAGCTTAATAAATTTCGATAAATCTTTCAACGGTTCATAATTTAGCAATTCACCTTTTTCCACAGTTACATCACATTTAGTATAAATCTTATCGGGATTTATTTCGAGATTATGATTAAGCACCGAAGCAAATTGTGCTTTTGCAGTCATTATGCCGCGGATGTTTTCAGCTTTCATGCTTTTTTGTCCGAAATTTTCAAATTCATAAAACATTTTATTTACATCAACCTTTTTTATATCGGCATTGCATGTAATAAGAATTTCTTTTTTCTGACTTGCATCAATTGTAATATCTGCGTTTACACTGCCTTTCATTGTGTTTAAAAAAACATCATTTGCCACAAGTTCTTTTTCATTTATTTTAATTTTACCTTTTATGTAATTTGCTTCAAATCGCCTAAATTTAATGCTTTCAATATCTGCATTTATATTGAAATCGATATTATTGGGAAAAGAAAGTAGATAAGCACTTTTGCTTCCTGTTGATTTGTCCTGCAAAAGTTCATCAAAATTAATTTTTGAAGAAAATAAATTTGCTTCAATCATTAGTCTTTGCCCGCTCAACATCATATATGCGAGTGCATTTTTCAGAACTCCGTTTATTTTCACATCTGTGTTGGAAACTTTTCCGGTAAGGTTATCAACAGCCATATCATTATTCCTGAAAACAAGTGAAGCATCAATATCGGTGAATTTCAAAGGATTTTTCTTTATTCTGAAGCTGACATTGCTGAGATAAATATTTCCGGAAGCATTACTGTTTATAAAATCCCGCGCAGATATATTTTCAAAATTTTCAAATTTTCCGAGAAAAGATGCATTTAACCTGACAGTTCCTTTTAAATCCTCGAGAGTATCAATTTTTATAAAATCGTGTAAATCCTTAAAGTCAAAGTTTGCCTGCATTGTCAATTTTATAACCGGATTTATAAAATTTTTAATTTCATAATCTGCATTAATGCTGCCGCCATTCATGGATGCGGTGAAATTCTTTATGTTTAGAAAATAACTTTCGGGTTTCCGCAATTTTCCATTTGTAAAGAAACCACTGCAACTCAACTTTTTTAAAGTAATAAATGATTTTTTTTCAATAAACTCTCCATTTTTAATTCCAAAATCAACTTTCAGCAAAGGAATATTTTTACCTTTATAACTACCGTTCAGAGTTGCAACAAAATACAAATCTCCTTTACTTTCATACTCCCTGAGATATTTTTTATACTCTTTTGGCAAACGGTTCAAAACTTTTTCTGCTTCCAGATTTTTACCTTTAATTTTCAAATTAATATCTTTGATTTTGGAAGAATGAGTGAAGCTTCCGGAGATATCAAACTTCTGTTCCGAAAATTTAATATCACTGTCTAAAATTGTATATAAGCTATTATTTTTAACATTTATCAGGAGGTATAATTCCAAATCACCTTTATGAAAAAAATCAATGTCTCCGAGTTTAAAATAATTTACATATAAATTGGCATTTGTATTTAGTGTATATTCATTGTCAGAAAAATTCCCCTTAAGTATTGCTCTTTTTGCATTTAGCGAAAAATTATAATTTACTTCTTCATTTGAATATTTAAAATCAATGTTGTTAAACACCACTTTTTGAAGTTGAAATGAAAACGAAGTTTTAGCAGTATCAGGAACTGTTTTCCAGAAATGGTAATTATCGGAATCCTCCTGATAAACTTTTAAATTTATTAATCCGTCATTAATGATAACTTTTTTTATTTTATATTTTCTATAAAAAATATCGTAAACGTTAAACAGCAGAAATATTTTTTTTGCCTTTAGCAGATTATCTTTATTTATTTGCTTTGTAGCATCTTTAGCGGTAACATCTTCAAAAACTATTGATGCAAAAGGAAAAGTTTTTAAAATTGACAATTCTGCATTTTTTACCGTGATTTCGGTTGCCAATTGCTTGTTTAACTCGCGTATGGCAAAGTTTTTAACAGCATCTTCGTAAAAATAAACGATAACAATACAAGCAGATATAAATAAAACAAGAATTGAAAATATTGTAATAAAAAAAATCTTAAAAATTTTCAGGAATTTTTTCATCTAAAAAAATCAAATAAATGTTTTTACAAATTTAATTTATTTAAATAGAAAATTGTTTTTAATTGCAGATAAGTTTTAAAATCCTAAATCCCAAATTATTTCATCCTCCCGATTTCTTTACTTTATAGTTTGCTTTTATCAGCAATTCAAGAATCTTGTCTCTAAAATTGCCCTGTATTAATATTTCTCCATTTTTAACTGTTCCGCCCGTACCGCATTTTGATTTCAAAAATCTTCCTAATTCTTCCAGATCGTTATTTGTTCCGATAAATCCGGTAATAAGTGTAACTTCTTTTCCTCCTCTGTTTTTTCTGTCAAGCATGATTCTTAAATCCTGCTGGTTTGCGGGTAAAGTATTTGATTTGGGGTTTTGTTCAATATCATATTTATAATCGGGATTTGTTGAATATACAACCCCTTTAATATTTTTTTTCTTTAACATATTATTTAGTTGTTAAATTTGCACTAATTTTGATTTAAAGATAAAATTAATAAAAATAATGACCGTCAATTTATTTTTAACAATATTTCATTCGCAGATTCTTTTGCAGTCAGCATCGGATTTATATGCCAGCGATGTTTGGGCTGGCTCACTTGCTCCACAACCATTAGATATTATTATTATTTTGTTTTATTTAACAGTGATTTATGCAGTAGCAAAATCAATTGAACGAAAAAATATCGATAAAAATCATTTATATAAATATTTTGTTTCTGGTTTATTTGTAAAAATATTCGGAGGAATTGCTTTTTGCCTTATTTTTCATTTATACTATCATGAACAGGGTGACACTTTTACTTATTTCAGAAGCAGTGAAGCATTAGTGAATTTAATGTTTAAAAATTTCTACAGATTTTTCTTGGTTTTCACTGGTGATAGCAGTTGGGAAACTTATTCTTATTTTGATATTACTACAAGTTGGCCTATTTATTATGCGCAGGATTTTCAAACTTTTGCCGTAATTCGATTTCTCAGTCCAGTTACATGTCTGGCATTTAAAAATTATTACACAACCACTATCTTACTTGATGTCTTAACTTATTTTGGGATGTGGAAATTATACACAATATTTTGTAAAATAAATCCTTCTTTATATAAACAATTTGCAATTGCTGTTTTATTTGTTCCATCGGTTACTTTCTGGGGGTCCGGAATATTAAAGGATAGCTTTACTATTTCTTTTGCCTGCTTATATACTCATAATTTCTACAGAATTTTTATCGAGCGAAAAAAATTATTTATAAATATTTTGGGATTAGTTCTGGCGGTATATGTTATTATTTCAATAAAACCGTACATTTTTCTTGCACTTATGCCTGGTTCAATTATTTGGCTTTCTTTCAACAGGTTGAAAAGCATAAAAAGTAGATTTTTAAAAGTTCTCATTGGTCCTTTTATTATTGGTATTGGTTTTTTTGCTACTAGCACTCTTCTATCTGGTCTTTCGAGTAAAATGGGAACATACTCTTCAATGGATAAAATAGTTGAAAAAGCACAAAAAACACAGCAGGATTTGATAAGAGGCGAACAGTATGGTAGTAATTATTATAATATAGGTGAATTTGACGGTTCTATGCAAAGTATGCTTACAAAAGCTCCTGTAGCAATAACGGCGGGATTGTTCAGACCTTTCCTGTGGGAAGCCCGGAACCCTGTGATGATTATTTCAGCTCTGGAAAATACCGTAATGTTGATTTTTGTATTAATGGTGCTTTTCAAAGTAGGACCATTTAGAACTATTTCAATAATTTCATCAGAACCCATTTTGATATTTTCCTTCCTGTTTGCAATATTTTTTGCATTTTCGGTAGGATTAACAACTGCAAACTTCGGAGCTTTAGTGAGATACCGTATACCTGCAATTCCATTTTTTGTTGCCGGATTATTTATTTTGCGACAACGAGTTTATGAAATAACTGAAGAAAGAAAAATTAAATATCTGAAAAGTATAAGTAAATAAAAATTTCTTTTTATTATTTTTGCTGCTTATTGCTGTCATTTTGTCTTGTTTCATAAATTGGCAAAATATTTGACAAAAATTTTAAAAAACATAAATGAACTTTAATTTATTTAATAAAAAGATGAAATCCAAAAATACGAAAAAGCATCAGGAAAATCCGGAAAATCCCGATGAAGAAAATATTGATAAAAAAAATGATATGCAAGAAACAGAAAATACTCCTATTAATGAAAACACCACTACATCAGAGCAAACTGAAGAAGAATTTATTACAGAAGAAGAAAAAATAAAAATAAAAATTTCCGAACTCGAAAAACAACTTGAAGAAGCAAATGACAAATATTTGCGGTTATATTCGGAATTTGAAAATTATAAAAAACGTATGGTAAAAGAGAGGATAGATACCATACGATGTGCTAACGAAGATTTGATTTGTCTGCTGCTCCAGTTGCTTGATGATTTTGAAAGAGCTAATAAATCAACCGAAGAAACAAATGATATAAAACCAATTAAAGAAGGAATTGGTATCATTCATAATAAGTTTAAAAATACTCTTACTCAAAGAGGTTTAAAAGAAATTGAAACTAAGAACAACGAGTTTAACACCGATTTTCACGAAGCTATTGGCAATGCTCCCGCAACTGACGAAAACATGAAAGGTAAAATTGTTGAAGTGATTGAAAAAGGATATACACTCAATGGCAAAATTATCAGGTATGCTAAGGTTATAGTGGCAGTATAAATAAGTACTTAAAGTGCCTAAAGTACTTCGAGTACTTAAAGTTTAAAAAATAGAAGAATTTTAATATGACAAAAAGAGATTATTACGAAGTGCTTGGTGTATCAAAAAATGCTTCTGAAACGGAAATTAAAAAAGCATATCGACAATTAGCGCTGAAATATCATCCTGATAGAAATCCAAATAACAAGGAATCTGAAGAAAAATTCAAAGAAGCTGCCGAAGCTTATGATGTTCTTAATGACCAACAGAAACGCAATAAATATGACCAATTTGGACATTCGGGTATGAGCGGAGGTTTTGAAAGCGGGTTTAATATGTCAACAGATGATATCTTCAGCCATTTCGGTGACATTTTTGAAAGCATGGGATTTGGAGGAGGAGCAAGATATTCTTCAAGAGGAAATCGCAGAGTTAACCATGGTTCAAATCTCAGAGTTAAAGTTAAACTTACTATTGAAGAAATTGCTAAAGGTGTAGAAAAGAAAATAAAAGTAAACAAAAATATAAGTTGTCCTGCTTGTGGTGGCAGTGGTGCAAAAGACAGCAATTCCCACAGAACTTGCCAAATGTGTCACGGTTCAGGAAGTGTAATAAGAGTTACAAACACAATAATAGGACAAATGCAAACCACATCTACCTGCCCGCAATGTAACGGAGAAGGCAAGGTTATAACCGACAAATGTAAAAGTTGTTATGGCGAAGGAGTGGTGAGAGGTGAAGAAATAATTTCGATAAATATACCCGCAGGCGTTAGTGAAGGAATGCAATTATCAATGAGCGGAAAAGGCAATGCGGCAAATCATGGCGGCATTCCCGGTGATTTATTAGTTCTGGTTGAAGAAATTGAACACCCTCAGCTTAAAAGAAACGGAAGCAATTTGCATTACGACCATTACATAAGTTTTTCCGATGCTGCTCTCGGTGTTACAATTGAAATACCTACAATAGAAGGATATGCAAAAATAAAAATTGAACAAGGAACACAACCAGGAAAGGTTTTGCGTCTTAAAGGAAAAGGATTGCCAAGTTTAAACAGATATGGAAAAGGCGATTTGCTCGTAAATATAAATGTTTGGGTTCCGCAGAATTTAAGTAAAGAAGAAAAAGAAATTCTGGAAAAACTAAAAAACTCCGAAAATTTCAAACCTCATCCAAGCAATAAGGATAAAAGTTTTTTTGACAAAATGAGAGAGTTCTTTGAGTAATTTTTTTTATATTTGTATGTTACTTTTAAAAATTAACAAAAATGAAAAACCTTAAAACCTGTCAAAGTTGTGGGTTACCTGTTGAATCTTCAACAAACAAAAACGCACAAACAACTTATTGTAATCATTGTTATGAAAACGGTAAATTCAAAAATCCGGATATGACTGCTAATGAAATGAAAAAAATTATAAAAGAAAGAATGCAGAAAATGGGCGTTGCAAAAGCATTTGTTGATAATTTTACAAATGGAATTTCTAAATTAGAACGCTGGAATAAAAGTAAAGTAAATGTCTTCTGAATTCATCGTTAACCATTAATAATAAAGCTTTACATTTTGCATATAATTGCTTATGTGAAGCTTTATTTTTAAAACAAAAAATATGGAACTATTAAAAATAAATGATGTTACCAAGCAATTCGGAGGATTTAAAGCACTTGACAATATAAGTATTTCTGTTTCCGAAAAAAATATTTACGGATTGCTTGGTCCCAACGGAGCGGGAAAAACAACACTTATAAGAATAATAAATCAGATTACCGGACCAGACAGTGGTGAATTGTTTTTTAAAGGTGCCAAACTCAACCAAAAACATATTGAAGCAATAGGTTATTTACCCGAAGAAAGAGGATTATATAAAAAAATGAAAGTCGGGGAGCAGGCATTATATCTTGCACAACTGAAAGGATTAACAAGATATGATGCTTTGATGAAATTAAAATACTGGTTCGAAAAATTTGAATTGCAGGCATGGTGGAACAATAAAATTGAAGAACTTTCCAAAGGCATGCAACAAAAAGTGCAATTTATAATAACAGTATTGCACGAACCCGAATTGCTGATTTTTGATGAACCATTCAGTGGTTTTGACCCCATAAATGTTAATCTCATTAAAAATGAAATTATAAATCTCCGGAATAAAGGAGCTACAATTATTTTTTCAACTCACAATATGGCTTCAGTTGAGGAATTGTGCGATAACATTGCATTAATCAACAAAGCAAAAAAAATACTTGAAGGTTCTGTTACTGACATCAAACAAAAATACAAATCAAATATTTTTGAAATTTCATATAAAGGTGAAAAAGAAGAAATAAACCGCATAGAAAATAATAATATTGAAATTCTTGAAACCACTAATAACAATGGTTTGTATTTTGTTAAAATAAAACTGAAGAATAATAGCAAAACAAATGATATGCTTCAATTGCTGCTTCCTCATATTCAAATTCAATCATTCAAAGAAATTTTACCAAGCATGAATGAAATATTTATTCAAAGAGTTGAAAATGATAAAATATCAAACTAATAAAAATGAATAAAATTTTATTGATTATAAAACGTGAATATCTCACAAGAGTTAGAAAAAAGTCATTTATCATAATGACTATATTAGGACCTATTTTAATGGCATCGCTCATGATTGTTCCTATTTTCATTGCACAGATGAGTGATGAAACAAAAACAATTGCCGTAGTTGATGAAACAGGGATGATTTACAAGCGACTGCCTCAAACCGATAACCTAAAGTTTGATTATTTAATATCCGATATAACAACTGCAAAACAAGTATTTCTTAATTCAAATTATTATGCTTTGTTGTATGTTCCGAAAGCAATCGTCAATAATCAGGCAGCATACAACCATCCCATAAATCCTATTCTCTTCTCCGGTAATCAGCCAAGTTTGAACATTAAAATGTTTATTGCAAATGCAATAAAAAAAGAATTTGAAACCGCCAAACTTGAAGCATCAGGAATAGACCCTAACGTTCTTAAATCAATAGAAATGAAAGTTGACATAACAACTACATTGCTTAAAGAACACGGGAAAAAGGAAGAATCAAGCAATTCGGAAATAAGTACCGGTCTTTCAATTTTTTCGGGAATATTGATTTATATGTTCATATTCATGTTTGGAGCACAGGTGATGCGTGGTGTGATTGAAGAAAAAACAAGCAGAGTTGTTGAAGTGATTATTTCGTCAGTTAAACCATTCCAACTTATGATGGGCAAAATTTTAGGAATTGCGATGGTTGGACTTACACAGTTTTGTCTTTGGATAATCCTCACATTGACAATAATTACTTTTTTTAAATTTTCATTTCCGAATATTTTTGATATGAGTAAAATGCAGGAAGTAATGAGCAATCCGCAATCCTCACAAATGACAATGCAAAATATTGACCAACTCCAGAAAACACATGATATTTTGCAAGGCATTGCCTCAATTAATTTTGCAGTGATGATAATTTTGTTTATTTTCTTTTTCTTAGGCGGATACCTGCTTTACGCTGCTTTATTTGCAGCAATCGGAGCAGCTGTTGACAGCGAAGCCGACACTCAGCAGTTTATGGCGCCTATTACAATTCCGTTAATATTTTCAGTAATAATGTCGCAATTTGTAATTAATAATCCGAACGGACCTGTTGCATTCTGGCTTTCGATGTTCCCGCTTACTTCACCCGTTATAATGATGCTCCGTATTCCTTTTGGGGTAAGTTATTATCAAGTTGCAGCTTCTATGATTATACTTGTGCTTGGTTTTCTTTTTACAACATGGTTCGCAGCAAAAATTTATCGCACAGGAATACTCATGTACGGCAAAAAAATCAGTTACAAAGAATTGTGGAAATGGCTGACTTATTGAAATAGCTTAAAGTTTCGGTATGTTGTTGCTTATTACTTCGATACTTGATGTTTCGTATTATTAGAACTATTTTTCGGATTAAAATATTTTTCCAACTATTATTTTTTAAATACATTTGCACTTCCAAAAATTTATTATTTATAATTTTTAAAACATTCAACTATGTTCAAAACAAAAAAAATATTGCTTGCTGGATTATTTGTATTTCCTATGTTTGCAAATAGTCAGGAAAAGAAAACGGAAAAAATTATTCCAAATTACGCAACCACCGAACGAAAAGATATTCCACGCGAATTTACATGGAATGTTGATGACATTTACCCCACTTATGAATATTTTAAAGCAGATTTGAATGCAGAAAAAAATCTTATTGACAAACTTGATGTTTTTTCAAAAGATTGGACAACATCTGCACAAAAAATGCTTGCCTTGCTTAACTTAAACAATGAAATAAATTTAAAAGCCGAAAAACTTTCATCTTATGCACAACGTCAAAGCGATGTTGATATCGGAAATCAGTATTTTCAAACCATGAAAGGCGAATTGCAATCTGTATTTATAAGCTACAGCTCCAAAATGTCATTTTATAATCCTGATATTATTGCCTTGGGTTCAGAAAAATTCAATTCATATCTGAAAGCCGAGCCCAAACTTGAACCATATAGTTTTTTAATTAATGACATATTGAGAACTAAATATCACACTTTGTCGAAAGACAAACAAGAAATTTATTCCTTAACAGGATTGTTTACAAATGTTCCGGGCAGCGCATCAGGTATGCTCAATAATCTTGAAATTCCGGGAGCTGAAATTACTCTCAATGATGGACAAAAAATCACATTGAATGCTGCAAACTATGCACGATACCGCAATTCGAAAAATGCTTCCGACAGAGCTTTGGTTATGAAAACATACTGGAATAATATGAAAAAGTTTGAGAATACTTTTTCTATTTTGATGAATGGTAATATTAAGCAGGATTTTTTCTCGGCAAAAATTCACGACTTCAAAAGTTGCCTTAGTTCAGCACTTTTCAATGATAACATTGACACAACGGTTTATTATCAGCTCATAAAATCGGTACGAAGTAACCTTACACCACTGCATCGTTATATTGATTTAAAAAAGAAATTGTTGAAACTCGATAAATTCAGATACGAAGATATTTATACTTCCGCAGTGCCTTCAGTTGAAAAAAAATATACTTACAATGATGCAAAAAAAATTATTCTTGATGTAATGAAAATTATGGGCGATGACTATACAAATGCTCTAAAAAAAGCATTTGATAATCGCTGGATTGACATCTACCCAAACAAAGGAAAACAAAACGGTGCTTATAGTTCGGGATTATATGGAGTTCATCCTTATGTAAAAATTAATTATAACGGAGATTATGCAAGCGTTTCCATGACTATTCATGAACTTGGTCATGCAATGCACTCATATTTTTCTGATAAAACACAGCCCTATGCAAATTCACAATATGCAATATTTCTGGCTGAAATTGCCTCTACATTCAATGAGAACATGCTTATTAAATATTTAATAAATACTGAAACTGATGATTTATTCAAATTGTATTTACTTGATAACTATCTGGAAAATGTGCGAGCAACACTTTACCGTCAAACATTATTTTCGGAATTTGTTTTGGCAATGCATCGCAGAGTTGAAGAAGGACAATCACTCACTTCCGAATGGCTTGATAATAAATATCTGAAATTAACAAAAGAATATTATGGCGACAGCTTGGGAGTTTGCGAAGTTGGTGATTATATCAAGAATGAATGGAGCGGAATACCACATTTCTTCAGCGGCTTTTATGTTTATCAGTACAGCACCGGTATAATTTCTTCACTTGCATTAACCGACATGGTTTTAAAAGACACCGTTAATGGAAGAGACCACTATCTCGAATTTTTAAAAACCGGAGGCAGCGATTATCCTTTAAATATTCTTAAAAAAGCAGGCGTTGATATGACAACTCCTGCTCCGTATGAAGCAGCAATGAAAAGAGTTGACGAGCTCGTTACAGAAATGGAGAAAATTTACGAAAAATTAAAACAGCAGGGAAAGATTTAAAATGTTCGTGGTTTGGTTGTTATTATTTATTAATTATAATTTCGGGAGTCGTAATAGTATTGCTTTTGTGCAAAGCCCTGTCAGTAATATATACATTAAACTTAATAGTGTCAAAAGATGAATAAGGATTATTGATGGGTATTTCAAGTTCAATATATCCTTTAAGCGATTTATTTTTTGTTTTTGATTCAATTCGCGGAAATCTTGAATTAAGTGGTAGCGTGAGCGAATCGGTAATATCAACGAATTTACCATCTTGCTTTTCAAAAAATCTCATAAAGTAATTGAAATAATTTGGTCCGTTATTATCAAATGGCGGATTAGTATCAGAAGGGTTCAGTCCCAAATCACCATCTCCATCGGTAAATGAAATCGTAAGCAAACCATTGTTGTCAACTTTAGTTTCATTCGGTATTTTTTCAAAACTTCTGAATTCAATTGCCGGTATGGAAGGATATGCTGAAGGCTTCTTGCATGATAAATATGAAACAGCGAAAATTGCTATTAAAACAAATAATGTTATTTTTGAAATAAATTTCATTGCATTACAAATATATAACAAATTTTACAATTTTAATGAGAGCTCTTGAAAAAAGAATTTTCGAAATAACCGATGAAAAATGTTTTGCTGATTTGGCATTTGAAGTATTCAAATTTCAATATCATAATTGCGAAGTTTATAAATGTTTTGTTGACAATCTGAAAATTAATATTTCAGACATAAAAAATATAAATAACATTCCGTTTTTGCCCGTAGAATTTTTTAAGGAATTTAAAATTATTTCAGGTGATGATTCATTTCAGGAAGTTTTTTCAAGCAGCGGAACAAGCAGTATTTCTCGAAGCAAGCATTACATTAAAAATATTTTAATTTACGAAAAAAGTTTTCTTGAATGTTTTAAATTATTTTATGGAAATATTGAAGAATACTGCATTCTTGCTTTGTTGCCTTCATATCTCGAACGACAGGATTCATCGCTAGTGTACATGGTAAAAAAACTTATTGAATTAAGTAAAAATAAAAATAATGGGTTTTATTTGCACAATACCGAAGAACTTGCAAATAAGCTGAATTCGTTAATTGCAGAAAATAAAAAAGTAATTCTTTTTGGTGTTTCTTATGCATTAATGGATTTTGCTGATGAACATAAAATTAAACTTAAAAATACAGTTGTCATTGAAACAGGCGGAATGAAAGGCAGAAAGAAGGAAATAATAAGAGAAGAACTACATAATAAACTTTGTGAAAGTTTTGGCGTCAATAAAATTCATTCCGAATACGGAATGACAGAACTATTGTCGCAGGCATATTCAAAAGGTGATGGCATTTTTGAAAGTCCACCATGGATGAAGGTTTTAATTAGAGACATAAACGACCCGATGAACATAGGAATAAAAGAAAAAACAGGTGGGATAAATATTATTGACCTTGCAAACATATATTCATGTTCTTTCATTTCAACGCAGGATTCGGGAATTTTCCACATCAACGAAACCTTTGAAGTAACAGGTCGCATTGACAACAGTGATATCAGAGGATGCAACTTGCTTGTTTGAAATTACTTAATTGCAATATTATCAGAGGTTATCTAAAAAAACAAAAAATAATGAATGTTGAAGTTTTCATAATAACTATTTACTTCGACATTCGAAATTCAGTGTTCGATATTCGATATTTTTTCAATAATATTTTCAAATTCCTCATTCTCTTTATATAAATATCCTTTAATTCCAAGTTTACATGCTGCTTCAGTGTTTACTTCAACATCGTCAATAAAAAGGGTTTCTTCCGAAATAAGATTGTTTTCATTCAGCACGAGTTTGAAAATTTCGGGATTTGGTTTTGTTATCCCGATTTTAAATGAATAATATGCCTTTTCAAATAAATCATCTAATAAATTCAAACCGAATTCTTTCTGAACGTATTTTGTATAACATTTGTGATGCAATTCGCATGTATTGCTTAAAAGAAAAGTTCTGTATTTTTTTTTATTTTTTTTCAGAAAATTAAATTTTCCCAAAGGAATATTTTTTAGCATCGCACACCATGCTTTATCAATCGCTGAATCCGAAATATTATTCCTTAAATATTTCCGCAATATAATTCTGAGTTCAGAATTTGATATTTTATTTGCATCAATTAAATCAAAAACTTTTTCTTCTTTGAATTTTGCTGCTATATTTTCAAAGTTTACATCTTTTTTAGCAAGTAAATTAAAGGCATTCACTGTGCTTTTAACATCAACGTTTAAAATCACATTTCCCAAATCGAAAATTATATTGCGTATGATTTTCATTAATTAAAAAATTTGGTATTGTTAATTTGGTATAGTAATCTATTTTTAAAACTTTGTGAACTTTGTGAGAACCTTTGTGCTCTTTGTGGTAAAAAAAAGATAACCACAAAGTACACAAAGAAAATTTCACAAAGAACTCAGAGAACTATATTTTGATTAACAATACCAAAAATTTATACAAAAATAAACATTACTATTATTTTTCTTTGGTTAAATTTGTAAAAAATCAAAAACGTAATTTTCGTGAAACATTTTTTCGAAAAAATATTCCCCTTATTATTAATATTTATTGTTTCCGTTTTTGCATTCCGGCAAATTGCTTTTTTTCAAAATACCTTTAAATACGACTTTATTGAGCAGTGTTTCCCTTTGCATTACTATATAAGCGAATGTATAAAAAGTGGGTTTTTCCCGTTATGGAATCCTTATCTTAATATTGGTTATCCTATTCATGCCGACCCATTGAGCGGCATATATTATCCCATAACATGGCTTACAAGCACTGTTTTTGGTTATAACATTTACTCCATGTCGTTTGAATTTATTTTACATATTTTTTTAGCAGGTGTTGGAATGTATTATTTATCAGGTGTTTTAAAATTTGAAAAGTTAATCTGCCTGCTCACAAGTATTTCATTTATGTTGTGCGGTGTGTTTATCGGAAACGCTCAACATTACCCGATAATTATTTCCGGTACATGGATTCCTTTTGTTATTGCAGCAGCTATTCAACTTTCTGAAAAAACAATTTTCAGAAATGCTATAAAACTTGCATTCTTTTCATTCTTGCTGTTCTCAGGCGGATACCCTGCATTTTACTTTATACTTTTTTACTTTATTTTAATTTTTATTATTTATAAAACAGTTATTCACATTTATAAAAAGGAATATAAAATTATTTTCAAAACATATATTTTTTATTTACTGGCGGTGCTTATATTTACGCTGCTATCTGCGGGATTGATAGTATCTATTTATGAATCCTTACCATACATAACCCGAAGCAATGGAGTGGATTTGGAAAAAGCATTGTATTGTCCTTTCAGTCCGAAATGCTTTATTTCATTCGTTCTCCCATTCGCTTCAGTAAAAGAAGAAATATACAATGAAACCGATTTATCAATGAGTAACGGATATTTTGGAATTTTTATATTTTTATTTTTCCTGATTTCCATATTTTACAAAAAACCATCATTAATATGGTTGTTCCTGATTTTTGGTTTTTTCTCTCTTATCGCCGCTGTTGGCGATTATCTACCCGTAAGAACTTTTTTATATAAATATATTCCTTTAATGAATATGTTTCGCTTTCCTTCTTTATTCCGGCTTTTTGCTATAATAGGTTTTATCATTTCTGCCGGCTGGTATTTGAATGAACTTTTTATAAAACAAAATATTTATAAATTGAAAATCCTGAAATATTCTTGGGGAATATTGATATTAGGTTTACTATTTGTCATTATATTTTGCAGTACAGGCAATGATTTAGATTTGATTTACTTTGTGAGAAGAACATTACTTAAATTTTCCGCAGGAACAGACATTAACCAACACATAGTTTTCCAGAGTTTGATTCAGATTTTTTTTATTTTAATTTTTATTATTTTCAGTATAATTTTAAAAAATTCCAAAAAGATTTTTGTTTTATTAACAGTATTAGTTGCATCTGAACTAATTGTTTCCACTCAGCTAAATTCCGCATATACTGTGTTTAATGATGAATCCGACTTGAAAGAAATAAGTAAAAATATGCGTAAGTTTCCGCATGGGTTTCCTTTGCCGAATAATAATTTTGTTATAAAAAATTCCGACACAACTTCAACTTATGTTTTTCCTTTTTGGAAAAACAGAAATATTTTCTGGAAGCAAATAGCATCCGATGGATATAATCCATTTCAGTTGAAAACAAACACCGATTTGCAAGATAATTATTCTGATTTTTATTTTTCCTTTTTATCAAACAAACCGGTATTTCTCAGTTCAAATATACATTCCGATGATTCATTAAAAGAATACAGACAAAAAAAATATTTAAAAAGCGACCAAGTGTTTTTTTCAAATAATGACTATGAATTAATAAAGAAAACAAAGACATCACATTCATCAGAAGATACTGCATTTATTTATTATTTCAGCCCCAATAAAATCTCGGTTTCAGTATGTTCGGCACAGCCACAGGTTCTGGTTTTGCTGCAAAATAATTATAGCGGCTGGCATGCTTATGTGAACGGAAAAGAAAGTAAAATTATAACAGCTAATCATTCCATAATTTCATTGCTAATTCCGGAAGGCACGAATAAGATAATATTTGAATACAAACCAAAAAATGTAATTCTTTGTTCTTTCATAAGTATTTTCTCTTTAATTATTACATTGTTCTATTTTGCTTTATCAAAAATATTTTTGCTTTTAAAAAAACGGTATTGTTAATCAAATATAGTTCTCTGTGTTCTTTGTGAAATTTTCTTTGTGTACTTTGTGGTTATCTTTTTTTTACCACAAAGAGCACAAAGGTTCTCGCAAAGTTCACAAAGTTTAAAAAATAGATTACTATACCAAAAAAACAATACCAAAAAAACAACAGAAGTAAATTTTAAAATTCTATTTTATTTTATTGATAAAATTATTAGTATTGCAAATAATAAACTAAACTTCAAAATCATGGAAAAAATAAATATAAAACTCGACAATCTGAATAAAGTATTTCCTGAAGAATTCAGTCAGGAACAAATTGCGAAAGCAAAAACATTATTTTTAAAAAAATTAGCGGAAGAAGCTCATAAATTTTATGAGGGTAAGATTCAAACTGTTCCCAAAGCACCGGTATTAGGGTTCAATTGGTTTAATGTATGGTACACACCGGGAGTTTCAAAAGTATCAACAAACATAAGAGACAATAATGATAGTTCTTATGAACTTTCAAACCGCGGAAATTTTGTTGCTGTTGTCAGCGATTCAACAAGGGTTCTGGGTGATGGTGATTGCACACCTCCGGGTGGACTTGGTGTTATGGAAGGTAAAGCATTTCTCATGAAATATCTTGGTGGCATTGATGCTGTAGCTTTGTGCATAGACAGTAAAAATGAAAAAGGAGAAAACGACCCCGAGCGAATAATACAATTCGTAAAGATGGCTCAGCATAGTTTTGGAGCCGTTAACCTCGAAGATATTTCTCAACCAAATTGTTACAGAGTGTTAGATGCTCTTCGTGAAGAATGTGATATTCCTGTTTGGCATGATGATGCTCAGGGAACTGCATGCGTAACTTTAGCAGGGTTAATTAATGCGTTGAAACTTACAAATAAAAAAATCTCGGATGTAAAAATTGTTATGTATGGTTCCGGTGCAGCTAACACTACAATAGCAAGATTAATAATTTCTGACGGAGGCGACCCTAAAAAAATGATTTTATTCGATACAAAAGGTTCTCTGCATAACGGAAGAACCGATATTAAAGCAGATAAAAGATTTTACAGAAAATGGGAACTTTGTGAAAGCACAAATCCAAATCATATTGCAACAATGGAAGAAGCAATGAAAGGAGCAGATGTTTTAATTTCAGTATCAACTCCGGGACCAAATACGATTAAATCCGAATGGATAAAACTTATGGGAAACAAACCTATTGTTTTTGCTTGTGCCAATCCTGTGCCCGAAATATATCCTTATGCCGCCAAAGAAGCAGGAGCTTATATTGTTGCTACAGGAAGAGGCGATTTCCCAAATCAGGTTAATAATTCTATCGGTTTTCCGGGAATTTTGAAAGGAGCTTTATTAGTAAGAGCAAGAAAAATTACCGACAATATGGCAATAGCTGCAGCACACTCATTAGCAGGTTTTGCCGAAAAACGCGGAATAAACTCCGAAAATATTGTCCCTAATATGGAAGAAGCCGGAGTATTTCCTGAAGAAGCAGCAGATGTCGCAATGCAAGCGATTAAAGACGGAGTAGCAAGAATAAATATGTCAAGAGAAGAAGCTTATAATAAAGCAAAAAAAGATATAAGTTATGCCAGAGACATGACTAGTTCACTTGTAGAAAACGGCTTTATCGGGAAACCTCCTCAAAAAATGCTTGAGGATTCATTAAACTGGGCAATTAAGCAAGTTGCAAAATAAGAGAAAGACAAAAGTCGCAAGTAGCAAGTCGTAAGAAAAAAGTTGGATGCCGGAAACGAAATATTTTGAAAATGTGATAATTTGAAAAACAAATTAACTCGTAGTATACCGACAACTGTCAACTAACAACCAAATTAAAATTAATACTATGATAAATTACATCGAAGGCAGATTGGCTGAAAAAACACCGACTTATGCCGTTATTGACTGCAATGGAGTTGGATATCTTATTAACATCACACTTAATACATATACTAAAATCAGTAATCTCGACAAAAGTAAATTGTTTACTCATCTGGCAATAAGGGAAGATGCCCATGTTCTTTTCGGTTTTGCAACAGAAGAAGAAAGGAGAATATTCAGGCAGTTGATTTCGGTTTCAGGAATAGGCGCTGCAACTGCAAGATTAATTCTTTCTTCGTTGAATACCGATGAAGTTCAACAGGCAATTGTCAGTGGAAATGTATCTGCATTGCAACGCGTAAAGGGAATAGGAGAAAAATCGGCTCAAAGAATAATTGTGGATTTGAAAGGAAAAATCGAAAAAGATGGTATTATTAGTGAAATTTCTTCTACCGCAAACAATATTATCAGAGATGAGGCGTTATCAGCTTTAATTATGCTCGGTTTTGTAAAAAATCAAGCCGAGAGAGTTATTGACAAAATTACAAATACTGAAAGAAAAGATATTACTGTTGAAGAATTAATAAAACTGGCACTTAAAAATTTATAACAATAAATTGTTACATTGTTAAACTGTTGTCTTTTATTAATTGCATACTGCTTATTGTTGACTTATAGCAATTAAGCAATTTTTCCTTAAAAAATTTAATTAATAAAATTGAAAAGTTTTGTTAAATATTCTTTTTACTTTGCATGCATGACATTGGTATATGCTGCTGTAATGCTATCAAATGCCAATGTACTCCATTCAAACAAAAAATATTTTTCGCCTCCCGACACAACAAACAAAGATACCATTCAATTGAAATATCCTTTCAGGGATAACAGAAATCCATATTCTAATCCTAATGATAATAGCTTATATCTTAAAAATCCAAAAAATGTAAAAACAGAAATAGATTACGATGACAGCACGAAGCGTTATTATTTTTATCAAAAAATCGGCGACTCGCTTAAAAATTCTTATCCTACATACATGACGTTTGAAGAATTTCTGAATTATGACTATGATAAACAAATAAATCAATACTGGAAAGAAAGGGCAGGAGCTGAAAGTGAGTTTACACAAGGTAAAGCGCTCATTCCTAAAATTAATATCGGAGGACAGGTTTTTGACAGAATTTTCGGAAGCAGCACTATTGACATAAGACCTCAGGGTTCAGCAGAAATGATTTTTGGTATAAAGTCGAATCGCCGCGATGACCCTTCTCTTGATGTACGACAACGCCGCACAACAAACTTCGACTACCAGCAAAAAATTCAATTAAACGTTACCGCTAAAATCGGTGATAAAATTCAGCTTGGTGCCAACTATAATACCGAAGCAACATTTGAATTTGAAAATAAAATGAAACTCGAATATGAAGGAAAAGAAGATGAAATAATAAAGAAAATTGAAGCAGGAAATGTTACTCTTCCTCTTACCAGCACACTGATTACAGGAAGCCAGTCGTTATTCGGTATAAAAACACAACTGCAATTTGGAAAAACAACTGTAACAAGTGTTTTTTCGCAGCAGAAAGGAAAAACATCAACAATAGAAGTTTCGGGCGGAGCTCAAACCAACAAGTTTGAACTTAAAGCCGACCAATATGAAGAAAATAAACACTTTTTCCTGTCTCAATATTTCAGAAATAATTATGAAAAGGCATTGGCAAATCTTCCAATAGTAAACTCCGCAATAAATATTACTAAAATTGAAGTTTGGATTACAAGTATTGGTGCAGCTGTTAACGAAAACCGCAATATCGTTGCTTTTCTGGATTTAGGGGAAAACAATTCTTCTGATATTTATAATGCAAACTGGACAGGTGTTTCAGGAAAAAATCTTCCTTCAAATTCTTCGAATAATTTGCTTTCCGTTATAAATCCGTCAGGATTGCGAGATATAAATACATCATTTAATTTATTAACCGGACCTCTCTATAATTTGGTATCAGGAAATGATTTTGAAATAGTTGAAAATGCTCAGAAATTATCTTCTACCGAATATACATTAAATCAGCGTCTTGGTTTTATTTCATTAAACAGAACACTTAACCCCGGTGATGTCCTTGCAGTAGCTTATCAATATACTCTTGTTGGTGATACGGCAGTTCACCAGGTTGGTGAATTTTCAAACGGTGGCATCGCATCCCCAAAAAATCTTATAGTAAAACTTCTGAAAAGCTCATCATTAAATCCGAATGTAAAACCTATGTGGAAATTAATGATGCGGAATGTATATTCCTTAGGAGCATATCAGGTCAACAATCAGGATTTCCGGTTAAATATTTTATATTCAAATGACGAATTTGGAATTCCGATGGGATATTTTACCGAAACTAAACTCAGCGGAATACCTCTAATCGGTGTTTTTAATCTCGACCGACTGAACACCCAGCTAAATACTTTTCCCGACGGAGTTTTCGACTTTGTTGACGGAGCAGCTACTTCGGGAGGAACAATACAATCAAGTACAGGAAGAATATTTTTCCCAATACTTGAACCATTCGGAAAATTTTTAAGAGATAAAATCGGCGACCCTGCTTTTGCTGATAAATATGCTTTTAATGCTTTATACGATTCTACTAAAACTATTGCACAGCAATATCCCGAAAAAAACAGATATTATCTGAGTGGAAATTACAAATCTTCTGTCGGCTCGGAAATTTCATTAAATGCAATGAACGTCCCTCAAGGTTCTGTTGTAGTTACCTGCGGTGGCTTAAAGCTTACCGAAAATGTTGATTATACCGTTGACTACACACTTGGAAGAGTTAAAATTATTAATGAAGGTGTTTTGAATTCAGGAAACCCGATAAAAATCTCCCTTGAAAGCAATTCCCTTTTTGCAATGCAAACAAAAACATTAATGGGAATGCATGTTGAACATAAGGTCAACCGTGATTTAACACTTGGAGGAACCATATTGCATTTGAGTGAGAAACCTCTGACGCAAAAAGTTAATGTCGGTGAAGACCCTATTTCAAATACGATATGGGGTCTTGATGGTGTTTATCAAAAAGAATCCCGTCTTATAACCAAGATAGTTGATAAAATACCTTTTATTGACACCAAAGACCCTTCAAAAGTAATGATAACCGGCGAATTCGCACAATTGATTCCCGGTCACGCACATGCAATAGGCAAAACCGGAACAATATATATTGATGATTTTGAAGCAAGCAGGTCGGCAATTGACCTGAGGTCTTATGGAACATGGAAACTTGCAAGTACCCCTCAGGGACAAGTAGAATCATATATGTTTCCTGAAGCTGTACCTAATACAAAACTTGCTTATGGATACAACAGGGCAAAATTGGCGTGGTATGTAATTGACCCTTTATTTTTAATAAATGAAAGCAGAACACCGAAAAGTATAAGCAGTAATGTTGAGCAGCAATCAAATCATTACGTCAGAGAAGTTTTGGAAACGGAAGTTTTTCCTAATAAAGACCATCAAACCGGAACGCCTATAAATATGGCGATGTTCGATTTAGCATATTATCCTGATGAAAAAGGTCCTTATAATTATGACGCAAAACCATCTCCTTATTCAAAAGGTATTAATGCCAACGGAAAGTTGAATTCCCCCGATACTCGCTGGGGAGGTATTATGCGAAGTATTGAAACAACCGACTTTGAAGCTACAAATGTTGAATATATTGAATTCTGGGTGATGGATCCTTTTATTGACCCCGATGGCTCCGGACCACAGCAACCATTGAATGATGGTGGTGATTTATATTTTAACCTCGGAGATATTTCCGAAGATATATTGCACGACTCAAGAAAAAGTTACGAAAACGGTTTGCCTATTTCAGAAACCGATACAATAAATAAATATAGCACTACCGATTGGGGAAGAGTTCCAAAAAATCAACCGTTGGTAAACACTTTTGATAACGACCCTAAATCAAGAGATTTTCAGGATGTCGGATTGGATGGGCTTGGTGATAAAGATGAAGTGAATTTTTTTAGTAGTTATTTAAGCGACCTGACAACAAACTCAACTGCTTATACCGAAGCATTGAAAGACCCTTCAAACGATGATTATCATTATTATTTGGGAAGTGATTTTGACAGTCAGAATAAAAGTATTCTTGAAAGATACAAACAATTTAACGGAATGGAAGGCAACTCACCAAGTTCGGCACATTTCACCGACGGATATCCCACCACAGCAACTACAATGCCTGACATTGAAGATATAAACCGCGATAACACATTAAATATGTCGGAAAGATATTTTCAGTATAAAGTAAAATTACGTCCGGCAGAAATGGTAGTCGGGAAAAATTATATAACTGATATTTCAAATACAACTGTGCAATTAAAAAATAATAAAACAGCAAATGTAAAATGGTATCAGTTTAAGATTCCGGTTAAATCTCCCGACAGAACAGTAGGAGGTATCAGCGATTTTAAATCAATTCGATTTATGAGAATTTTCCTTAAGAATTTTCACGAAATGTCAGTTTTACGATTTGCTACACTCGAGCTTGTAAGAACCGAATGGAGAAAATATAATTACCCAATTGGAACTATCGAAAAAATTCCTACTGATGAAGGAAATCTGACAACTTTCGATTTATCTGCCGTTAATATTGAAGAAAACGGGAAACGTACTCCGATAAATTATGTTTTACCTCCCGATATTAAAAGGGAAATAATGATGGGGACCACCACTCTTACAAGAATGAACGAACAATCATTATCACTTAAAGTTTGTAATTTGATGGATGGTGATGCAAGAGCAATTTATAAAACCAGCGATCTGGATGTAAGAAATTATAAAAAAATTAATATGTTTGTTCATGCAGAAGCCGTTAATACAAGCGATGAGCTCAGAGATGGAGATTTAACGGTATTTATCCGTTTGGGAACCGATTTTGTTAACAATTTTTACGAATATGAAATTCCTTTAAAATTAACTGCATGGGGAACTACCGACCCCGAGAAAATCTGGCCGGAAGAAAACAGATTTGATATTAATCTGGAAACTTTACTCAATGCAAAGCTTCAAAGAAATATCGAAATACGGCAAAATGCAGGAAAAAATTTATCCGACCAATTTATTTTCTATGATGGTAATAATAAGGTTACAGTTAAGGGAACGCCTAATTTAAGTGGTATAAAAACAATAATGATAGGAATAAGAAATCCGAAAAAATTAGCAACTTTCAGCGGCGATGATGGACTATCAAAGTGTGCAGAAGTATGGATTGATGAACTGCGTTTAACTGATATGAATGAGCAAGGAGGGTGGGCTGCAACATCAAGGGTTACTACCAATCTTGCCGATTTGGGAAGTCTGGCATTGGCAGGAACCGTGAAAACGGCAGGATTCGGAGGCATTGAACAGAAGCTTGATGAAAGAAGCAAGGAAAATTCAATTTCTTATGATGTTGCAACAAATCTCGAACTCGGAAAATTTTTCCCTGAAAAAACCGGTTTGAGAATACCTATGTTTTTTGATTACTCCGAAACATTCGTAAAACCACAGTATGACCCGCTCGACCCCGATATAAAATATCGTGCTACTCTTGATTCATATCAAAACAAAAAAGAAAGAGATTCGCTCAGAAATATTATTCAGGATTATACAAAACGTAAAAGTATAAATTTTGTAAATGTTAAAAAAAATAAAGTAAACACTACTTCAAAACCCCGCGTTTACGATATTTCAAACATTGATGTAACTTATGCATATACCGAATTAATACATCACAACTACGAAATAGAATATTCAACTCAAAAAACATACAAGGGAGCATTAGGATATAATTTTATAAATAACCCAAAGAATTATTCTCCTTTTGCAAAAAATAAATTTATATCAAAAACAAAATCCTTAGTACTGCTGAGAGATTTTAATTTCTACCTTATGCCTAAATTATTATCGTTCCGAACCGATATGGACAGGAAGTACAGCGAATCGGCATACAGAAATAACTCAGAAGCAAAACTTATAATTCCGGTTTATCCTGAAAAAGATTTTACATGGAGCAGAATTTATGCACTAAAGTATGACCTCACAAAATCACTTGGTCTCGAATTCAATGCCAACAATCTTGCACAGATAGATGAGCCACCGGGCAGAATTGATAAAAGCAACGAAGAAGAATATAAAAAATACAAAAGAGCTTTACTTGACACAATTAAAAATCTCGGGAGAACTACTGATTACAATCATAATTTGAATGTAAATTATAATCTTCCGATAAACAAAATAGGATTACTGAACTGGATTACCGCAAATGCACGATATTCGGCAACATATAGCTGGAAGGCAGCTCCGTTAGCAGCACGAAGTCTCGGCAATACAATAGAAAATTCGAATACAAGACAAATAAACGGAAATTTCAATATGAATTCTTTATACAATAAAGTCGGCTATTTAAGAAAATTAAATCAGAAACAAAACAATAAAGACCAACAAGGGAAAATTAAGGATTTTACAAAAAAAGAAAATATTGTTAAAGATAAATCCAAACTGAAAAATTACAAGGATACCGTTAAAACCGATACGGTAAAAATAAATTATGCAAAAATAATTTTTGAAGGATTTGTAAAAATGCTGCTTGGAGTTAAAAGTGGTTCGTTTACATATTCCGAAACTTTTGGAACGCAGCTCCCTGGATACAAACCAAAGACTTATATTATAGGGCAGGATTGGGATTTAATGGCTCCCGGAACTGATTTTATTTTCGGAAATCAAAGAAGTGATTTCGCAAAGTATGCCTCAGATAAAAAATGGCTGAGCAATGACCCAATGTTTTATGGAATGTTTACTACAAGATATAATTCTAATTTTAGTGCAAGGGCAACAATTGAGCCGTTGCGTGACCTGCGAATTGAGCTTACTGCAAATCGCAATTATACGCGGAATTTGCAGCAGAATTTCAGAGATACTTTGGGTAACGCAAATGAAAATGTTTATATATCTTCTCCTGCTACTGTAACAGGAAATTTCAGCATTTCTTTTTTAACATGGAAAACCGCTTTTGTTAAAGATAATAAAGCTCATCTGTCTCCTGTATTTAATAACCTGAAGAATTATCGTCTTGATATAGCTAATGAGCTTGCAAGGAGTAACAAAAACTGGAATGGCGATAGAGATTCAGCAGGTTTTCCTGATGGATACGGTGCGACATCACAAAAAGTTCTTATTCGTTCATTTCTTGCAGCATACACCGGCAAGAGCCCTTCAAAAGTTGAAAAATCATTGTTCCCAACAATTCCGATGCCCAACTGGCGTATAACTTATGACGGTTTGATAAAAATGGATTTCTTTAAAAAACTCTTCAAAACATTTACACTTGCGCATTCCTATCGCTCATCATACAATATAGGTTCTTTCAACTCGAATATTCTATACAAGGAGGAAAGTGGCTTCGAATCGGCAAGAGATGCAGTACGTAATTATGTTCAGCAATATGAAATAGATGCCGTTTCTATATCCGAACAATTTGCTCCTTTGTTTAGTATAGATATGGCATGGCAAAATAGCATACTCACAAAATTTGAAATAAAAAAATCCCGCGATGTTTCGTTAAGCTTGGATAATAACCAAATTACTGAATTGAGCAGTAATGAAATTTCAATCGGATTGGGTTACAGATTTAAAAACCTTGAAATACCAATTACTGCCGGCGGTAGAAAGAAAGTTTTTAAAAGCGATTTGAATATAATTTCTAATGTTGGCATAAGGACAAATAAAACTGCTTTGCGTAAAATTGTTGAAGATGTAAACCAGATTTCTTCCGGTCAAAGAGTTATATCAATAAATACATCTGCCGATTATCAGCTAAGTCAGCGATTAACAATAAGACTTTTCTTCGATAAGATAATTTCAAATCCTTTTGTTTCGGCTCAATTTCCCAACTCCAATACCAATGCAGGTATTAGCTTGAGATTTTCACTTGCACAATAACTTCATTATTCCTTGTTGTTGTCAGAATTTTTAATTCTGACAGGGAAATGAATTTTCTGAATACTTATTTTCTCACAATAATCGTCCTGTTCACAATCCCTTCATTTCCTATTACAGCTACAATATAAACTCCTTCGCTCTTATCGGTTAATGAAATTTCTTTGGTCAATCCTCCTTTTATTGCAACATTCTTTTCCTGATATACCATCACTCCCAATAAGTTGGTAATTCTTATTTCCACATCATCATTATTTGCTGAATTTAATTCCAATATAAAATTACCATTATTCGGATTTGGGTATATTCTTAAATTATTGTTTGCAAAATATTCGTTAACTCCCACTGAAACCTGCACAACTGAAATTCCTGTATTTGTACATCCATTCCCATCAGTTCCTGTTACAATATATGTTGTATTAACTGTCGGATTAACAGTTATCGGGTTTGAATTCATTCCATTGCTCCAATTGTAAATAGCTCCTCCGCTTGCTGTTAATGTTGTAGAATTTCCCTGAATTATATTTGGATTGTTAACAGTTATCGTTGGTAACGAATTTACGACAACAACTGCATGCCCTGTATTTGTGCAAGAATTTACATCAAAACAGGTTACGGAATATGTTGTAGTTGCAGTAGGGCTTACCGTTTTAGGATTTCCAAGTCCTAAACCATTATTCCACGAGTATAGTATAGCACCACTTGCTACAATTGTTGCCGTTGAACCCAAGCAAATAGTTGAACCTGCCGTTATAATATCAGGTTTCGGGTTAACCACAACCACCTGTGATGAAATGTCATAACAACCGAATGAATTTGCTCCTGTTACCATAAATGTAGTAGTTACTGTCGGGTTCACTGTAATGGAATTATCCGTTTGAGTATTACTCCATGTATAAGTATTTGCACCACTTGCATGAAGATTTAAAGAACCACCTTCACAAATTGTACTTCCTCCTGTTGATGTTACATTTGGGGAAGGATTCACGGTTACAACAGCAACTGCTGTGTTGGAACATCCAGCACCAGCACCAGCACTGCCTGTTACATAATATGTTGTTGTGCTTGTGGGATTATCAACTAATTGCCCGCCTTCAAATAAATTACCCCATGTATATGTTGAAGCACCACTTGCTGTTAAAGTGGCATAAGTTCCGCTGCAAATTGTCGGTGAGTTCACTGTTACAACAATACTTGATGAAACCTGAACAACTGCCTGCGCAGTATTTGAACAACTGTTTACATCAAATCCTATAACTGTATATGTTGTATTAACAGTCGGATTAACTGTTTCGGGATTACCCATAAATCCATTGTTCCATGAATATATTGAAGCACCGCTTGCTGATAATACTGCGGAATTTCCCGGACATATTGTAGGTTGATTAACTGTAACATTTGGTAAGTCGTAAACTGTAACAACTCCGTGAGCAATGTTGGAACAACCATTACCACTTGTACCCGTAACAGTATAAGTTGTAGTTACACTTGGATTAACAGTAATAGGATTTGATGTTGTTCCTGTGTTCCATGAATATGAATTTGCACCACTTGCTGTCAGGGTTGCTGATATTCCCGGACAAACTCCTTCATTATTTACCATAACCTGTGGTGAAGGATTTACATTAACATTAACCTGATGCTCGTTTGTGCAACCCTGAGAATTAGTTCCTGTAACAAAATACATTGTGTTTGCTGTAGGACTAACTGCTTTAGGATTTCCTGCACCTAATCCATTACTCCAAGAATAAAATGATGCACCGCTTGCTGTTAAAACCGCTGAAGAACCCGCACAAATGGTTGGAGAATTCACGTTAATATTCGGAGCGGGATTAACTGTTACAACAACGGATGTCTGATTTGTAAATCCATTACCATCCTCTCCTGTTACATTAAAAGTAGTTGTATAAGGAACAGTGACAGTAATTGCACTTCCCGTTTCGGTAGTACTCCATGTATAGCTAACACCACCAGTTACTGTTAAAACAACTGATGCACCTTCACAAATTACGGGGTTGTTGTTTATGATTGTTGGAAATTGCCTGAAATAAAGCTTATCTATATATAATTGAGAATTTCCTTTTGGTTTTGGCTTACTATTACCATTACCTTTTGTCACAAATGCACACAAAGACATACTGGCACTATCCGGCATTTGACTAGGATTAAAGTTAAGTGGCATACTCCTTTCCGTATAAGCATTTACAGTATTTCCATCATAGTACTGTCCGCCTCCAATCCCTCCCATGCCTGCTTTATAAAAACCGAAAGAAACTTCCATTGAATCTTGGTTTTGAGGAATATACTTGTAACAAAATGTAAGAGTATTATAATTAAATGGCTGTGTGAGCTTAAATGAAGGATGGTCACCATTATCATTATTAGTTGGCTTTCGGGTCGTAATATAACCCCAAACAGTATCGGTAGAAGTAACATAATTTTGAATTAATACAGCATGTTGTCCTTCGCACTTATCTGAAGTCATAACAAAAGAAGGAGGTAATCCACTTTTATCACTGTAATTTTCATTATACCATCCCGGCAAGTTATAAGTCATAGTTGAATCCCATTGTTCAAAGCCATTGTTTGGAATCTGCTGTGTAATACCTGTTCCGGTAAAAGTAATATCATCAATAATCATATAATTTCCTGCCGGAAATGGTCCCTCAGGATGAGCTATATAATCAGAAGCTATAACTCCAATAATAACAGTATCTGGATTATCAGACACCAGATAATTAATTCCAATCTTTATTTCTCTGAAACCGCTGGTATGTACTCCACCAATAATAGCTTTATTTATCGGAGTTATTATCGGTATTCTGTTTTTCTTAAATATAAGAACTAACCTTGCACTATCATTACCGACAAAATTGTATTTTGCAAATATCCTTAATGTATCAGGTCTCTGGGAATAAGGTTTTCCTCCATACCAATTTATACCTTGATCAGTATTACCGTCAATAAGAACACCCGGATTAAATTGTATTGAATCGTTTTGCAGTTTACATGCCCAGTTGCCACCATGTGCCGGTTTAACATGCGAAATTCCTCCCATTGCTATATCCCAAAACTTTGGCATATATTGTTGCGTTGAGTCCCATGTTTCCATGTTCCAGTTGGGAACATCGTATTGCGCAAATGCTGTCATAGAGAGCATAAGCGAAAACAAAATTGCAAATAGTTTTTTCATAAGTTTTATAAATTTTAGTTGTTTAATTAAAAATGAACGACAAAAGTACAAAACTTTTCTTCATATTTAGTTTACAAAAAAAATTATTATGTTAAAAAAGCACAAAAAAAAATTTCATAATGTAAATTTATTCTTTACTAATTTTGGTCGTTGCTTTTCTGAAAATTCAGATTGGTTTTTGTTTTTTTATGGAGTTTCTTGAAAATGAAATTATATAATTCTATTTAACGTGAGTTCGGGATTATAAATATTGAAATTAAATAAT
The DNA here is from genome assembly GCA_041671145.1 of Bacteroidales bacterium. Lineage (NCBI taxonomy): Bacteria > Pseudomonadati > Bacteroidota > Bacteroidia > Bacteroidales > Bacteroidales bacterium. Next base: position 46,806 of record JBAZBZ010000018.1, read on the forward strand.
TTAATTGTTTTTTTATTTGGTGGCTATATTTTTCTTGCCACTAAAACACCAAATCACCAAAATCCACGAAAGTTATGTATTGTGCTATCTTTTATATTAATATTGTTTGAAACAAATTAAATCCCGAACTCTATGATGAAATTTATTCACTGGAAAAGGAGTTAAAGTATGAACTATTTCCAAATACTTTATTTGACTACGATTTTGGAATTGATATAGACGGAACATATTGGGATGATAAAATCAAGGAGAATATTGTAAAAATAGAAAGAAATGAAGCAATGAGTGAAGATTACGATGAAGATTACCACAGAGAAATAAAATTTAACAGTGAAAGTGATAGCGAAGAAAATGCAATAGATGATTTGTTTGTTAAATCAGAATAAATGCTGTAAACAACGAGTATGTTAATAGAAATCCTCTCAAATAATAAAATTAATATTTGGTTCATTTAACAATTTAATAGTAAATTTAGTCAACTATTTGGGTGAAATTTTTGCTAATTTATAGAAAGCAAAAAAATACTTACTTTTGAATTTTACTATAAATAATAATGGATAAAAAAAAATTATCGGAACGTGATATTTGTACAAAGTTTATAACACCTGCGGTTGAAAAAGCAGGGTGGAATAAACAAACGCAGTTATTGGAAGAAGTTTTTTTTACTGATGGCAAAATATATGTTCGTGGCAAGCTAACAGCAAGAGGAGAAAGAAAACGTGCCGATTATATTCTTTATTATAAACCCAATATTCCAATTGCAATAATTGAAGCAAAAGACAATAAACATTCTGTTAGAGCAGGAATTCAACAAGCATTGAATTATGCTAAGATACTTGATATTCCATGTGTATTCAGCAGTAATGGAGATGGTTTTTTATTTCACGACAGAACTGCAACAGACGAAAATATTGAGAAAGAATTAAGTATTGATAACTTCCCTTCACCTGAACAGCTTTGGGAAAAATACAAGAAATATAAAGGTATTACGACAACTAATGCTGAAAAAATTGCTTCTCAAGATTATTATTTTGATGGAAGCGGAAGAAAACCTCGATACTATCAACAAATTGCTATAAATAGGACTTGTGAAGCAATCGCCGGTGGGCAAAATAGAATTCTGTTAGTTATGGCGACTGGTACAGGAAAAACATATACTGCATTTCAGATTATTCATCGCTTGTGGAAAGCAGGAGCAAAAAAACGAATTCTATTTTTAGCAGACCGCAATGCTTTGATAGACCAAACAAAAAGAGGCGACTTTAAATATTTCAGAGATAAAATGACTGTGGTAAAACACAGACAAATTGATAAAAGTTATGAAATTTATTTAGCATTATATCAAGGTTTATCGGGTTCGGAAGAAGATGCAAATGTTTACAAACAATTTTCACCTGATTTCTTTGATTTAATTGTTATTGATGAGTGCCACAGAGGAAGTGCAAAAGAAGATAGTGCTTGGCGGGAAATTTTAACCTATTTCAAAAACGCTACTCATATAGGTTTAACTGCCACTCCAAAAGAAATTAAAGAGACAAGCAATATTGAATATTTCGGAGACCCGATTTATACATATTCTCTGAAACAAGGAATTGACGATGGTTTTCTTGCTCCATACAGAGTTATTCGAGTTGCTTTAAATGTTGATGCAGAAGGTTGGAGACCTGAAAAAGGCAAAACCGACAAAGATGGAAATATTGTTGAAGACCGTATATATAACCGTAAAGATTTTGACCGTAACATTGTAATTGATGAGCGAACTGAATCAGTTGCAAATAAAGTTTCGGAGTTTTTAAAAGGTTATGATAGATTTGCAAAAACAATTATTTTCTGTGCAGATATTGACCATGCAGAGCGTATGCGTTCAGCTATTTCAAATCAAAATGCAGATTTGATTGCAGAAAATTATAAATACGCAATGCAAATAACCGGCGATAATGATGAAGGAAAACGTGAATTAGATAACTTTACTAATCCCGAAGAAAAATATCCTGTTATTGCAACAACATCGGAACTTATGACAACAGGCATTGATGCTCAGACATGCAAAGTAATTGTTCTCGATGCAAATATTAATTCAATGACCAAATTCAAACAAATTATCGGACGTGGCACACGAATTAATGAAGAATTTGATAAACTATATTTTACTATTTTAGATTTCAGAAATGCAACGGATTTATTTGCTGATAAAGATTTTGATGGCGACCCGATAAGAGTTAAGCCGGTATCTGAAGATTTCGATTTAAGTGGAATTGTTGAAGAAGAAGAAAACGATACGACTCCAATAATTGATGAAGTATCAGGAGAAGAAATTGAGATTGAAAAACCTACAATTCGCTATCCTGAGGGTAACATTCAAACAAATATTTTTAAAGAGCCGAGACAAAAAGTTTACGTGAATGGTGTTGATGTTTCAGTTTTAGTTAGCAGAGAATTATATTTTGACCAACACGGAAAACCAATAACTACAAGTTTAAAAGACCACACAAAAGAAATTATTAAAAATAAATTTGCTACGTTAAATGATTTCTTAAACAAATGGAATACGACCGATAGAAAAGAAGCTATAATTGCAGAATTGCAGGAACAAGGCGTTTTGGTTGAAGCATTATATGAAGCTGTTGGGAAACAAGTTGATTTATTTGATTTAATTTGTCATGTTGCATACGACCAACCGCCATTAACACGCAAAGAGAGAGTAAACAATGTAAAGAAAAGAAATTACTTTACTAAATATGGCGAACAAGCTAAAAAAGTTTTAGAAGCATTGCTTGATAAATATGCTGATGAAGGCATTGAAAACATTGAAAGTATAGAAGTATTAAGAGTAAATCCTTTTGATGAATTTGGTTCGCCAACAGAAATAATAAAAGAATTTGGAAGCAAAGAAAAATATTTGCAAGCTATTAAAGAATTAGAAAAAGAACTTTATAAAACAGCATAAGTTACAATTTTGCAAGTTACATTCTTGTAAGTTACCACAAAAAAATAGTGAGCAGTGAAATAATTATAAAAAAAATTGTATCAACTTATATAAATTTATACCTTTGTGTATAATACCATTTAGTATAATACTAAACAGTATAATAAAAAATTATGAAAGACTCACCTTTTATCTACGGGACAACTGTCAGCATTCATTCATTCACGAATAGAGAAGCTGAATCAGCAAAATTACAAAGTAACTTATTAAATGGAATAAATACTACCATAATATCTCCAAGAAGATGGGGAAAATCTTCTTTGGTAGAAAAAGTAATTTTTGAAATAAATAAGAAAGAGAAAAAAGCAAAGACAGTAATTATTGACCTTTTTTCGGTAAGCAGCGAAGAAGAATTTTTAGAAACTTTTGCTCGTGAGGTAATAAAAGCATCATCATCAAAATGGCAGGAATGGATGAGCAGTGGCAAAGATTTTTTTAAAAACATAACTCCTAAATTAAGCTTGGGAATAGACCCCAACACCGATTTTAATTTAAGCTTTGATTGGAAAGAATTAAAAAAGAATACTGATGAAATTTTAAATCTTCCCGAAACCATTGCCAAAAAGAAAGGTGTTAAGTTTATTATTTGTCTTGATGAATTTCAAAACCTATCTTCTTTTTATGAATATCTCAATTTTGAAAAAAAATTAAGAGCTTGTTGGCAACGTCAAAAGTTGGTTACTTACTGCTTATATGGAAGTAAACGCCACATGATGACAGATATTTTTAATAGCCCATCTAAACCTTTTTATCGTTTTGGCGATATAATGTTGTTACAGAAAATTGAATCCAAAAAATGGGTGTCTTTTATTTGTAATGGCTTTGAAAGCACAGGAAAACATATTGACGAAAAAACCGCTGAAATGATTCCTTTGTTAATGAAAAATCACTCATGGTATGTGCAACAATTAGCTCACTACGCATGGAATATCACACACAAAAAAACTACAATCGCCGAAATAAATAATGCATTAATTGAATTAGTAAATGCCAATTCTCCTTTGTATCAAAAGGAGACAGAGAGCATTAGTTATACACAATTAAATTTACTAAAAGCCGTAGCCAAAGGCGAAACACAATTTACCAGTGCAGCAGTGATGCAAAAACATTTATTAGGTACACCACGAAATGTAAGCAAAAACAAAACACTGCTTATCAATAATGATATTATTCACGAAATAAATAGCGTGTTTGAATTTGTTGACCCTGCTTTTGAACTGTGGTTTAAAAAACAATTTTTTAATCAATCTTATTTATTATTAAAATGAGCAACATATCCGGAATTATAAAAAGTATTCAAAACATAATGTGGCAAGACACAGGACTGAACGGCGATGCACAACGCATTGAGCAGTTAGGTTGGATGCTTTTCTTAAAAATATTTTCCGATAAAGACAAAGAATTAGAATTATTAGACGACAAATACAAATCACCTATTCCTGATAAATTTCATTGGGTAAAAGAAAAAGGCAATTGGGCTGGCGATGACGAAGGAATGACAGGCGATGAATTACTTGAGTTCGTTGACCGCAAATTATTTCCTGCATTGCGTAATTTGGATTTAAGCACAGGCAACCAACGTGCAGTAATTGTTCGTAAAGTGTTTGAGGGCAATAACAATTATATGAAAAGCGGCATCAATATTCGTAAGGTATTGAACAAACTTAATGAAGTTGATTTTAATATTGCTAAAGACCGACACGCTTTTGGCGAGTTGTACGAAACCATTTTAAAAGAATTGCAAAGCGCAGGTAAAAGCGGAGAATTTTACACACCAAGAGCAATCACACAATTTATAACAGATATTATTGACCCGAAATTAGGAGAAAAAATATTAGACCCTGCATGTGGAACAGGTGGCTATTTAACCTGTGCAATTGAGAATTTAAAGAAACAAGCAAAGAATGTTTATGACAGAAAAAGCATTGAAAAAAACGTAGTGGGTTGGGAATACAAGCCATTGCCGTATTTACTTGCAACTACAAATTTAATTTTACACGATATTGAAATTCCCAATATTAAATTTTGTGATTCTTTGGAACAACCATTGAGCAACTTTACCGAAAAACACAGAGTGAATGTAATACTTGCAAATCCTCCGTTTGGTGGAATTGTTGCAAACAACAATGAAACAAATTTTCCGCAAACATACCGCACAAAAGAAAGTGCTGATTTGTTTTTAATTTTAATGATTCACTTGTTAAAAGACAAAGGACGTGCAGGCATAGTATTACCCGATGGCTCATTAACTGGCGATGGAGTAAAACAAAGAATACGGCAAAGATTATTGGAAGAATGTAATCTGCATACAATAATCCGTTTGCCAAACTCCGTATTTCAGCCGTATGCAACAGTAGCAACAAATCTTTTATTTTTTGATAAAGGAAAACCAACAAAAGAAATTTGGTATTACGAACACCGTATGCCCGAAGGATATAAGTCATACAATAAAACAAAACCAATACAATTAAAAGAATTTGAGCCAATAAAAAAATGGTGGAAGAAAAGAACAGAAAGCGATATTAGTTGGAAGGTTGATATAAAAACAATTATAGAACGTGGCTATGATTTAGATATTAAAAACCCAACAAAGAAAGAAGAAGAAAAAGAATACAGCAGTGCGGAATTAATGAAAATGTTACATACTTCTTTTGATAAAAGCAATAAATTATTGAACCAATTAAAAGAAGCGGTGAAATGAGTTGGAGAAAAGTAAAATTGGGAGAATTAGTAGATAATTTTTCTGTAAGAGCAAAAGATGTGGGCGGAGCAGAAGGGTTAGAATTTTTTGGCGTAAGTAATGAAGATGGTATTATTAAAACTAAATATGCAGCAGAGGAAAAAGCAGAAGATTATAAAATTATAGAAAAAGATTGTTTCGCATATAATCCATATCGAGTTAATGTTGGTTCTATTGGACTTGTAAAAGAAGATATTAAAGGATTGATTAGTCCTGCTTATGTTGTTTTTAAACCAAAACCAAAATCAATAAAAGCAGAATTGCTTTTGAAATTTCTAAAATCAAGTGAAGGATTAAGACAAATAATATTTTATGCGAGAGGAACAGTAAGACAAGCATTGCGTTTTGAAGATTTATGCAATATTGAATTATCTCTTCCTGATTATGATGAACAAGAAAAAATATTTAAAAAATTAAATTTTGTTAAAATAGAAAGCGATGTATTATCCACCGAACTAATCCACCAACTAACGCTTGTAAAAAAACTTCGCCAACAATTATTGCAAGATGCAGTGCAAGGAAAATTAGTTAAACAAAACCAAAAAGATGAACCTGCAAACGAATTGTTAGAAAAGATAAAAGCAGAAAAAGAAAAACTTATAAAAGATAAAAAACTAAAAAAAGAAAAAGAACTACCACCAATTAAAGCAGAAGAAATTCCTTTTGAAATTCCTGAAAATTGGATTTGGTGTAGGTTGGGGGATTTAGGAAGTTTCAGAAGAGGTCCTTTTGGAAGTGCTTTAACTGTGGGAATATTTGTTAAAGAAGGATATAAAGTTTATGAACAAAGAAATGCTATATATGACAATCACACTTTGGGTAATTATTTCGTAACAAAAGAAAAATTCCAAGAATTAAAAGCATTTAGTGTTTTTCCAAAGGATTTAATCGTGAGTTGTTCAGGTGCAACTCTTGGAAGAATCGCTGAAATACCTGAAGGCGCAAGAGAAGGAATAATAAATCAAGCATTAATGAGAATAACTTTATTTAATGCAGCAATTATTAATTCTTTTTTTATAAAAATATTTCGTTCACCATATTTTCAAAAAAACATTTTAGGACAAGCATGGGGAACAGCTATTCCCAATATGGTTGGGTTGGTAGAAATAAAAAAAATATTAATTCCTTTACCCCCACTTTCCGAACAACATCGCATCGTTCAAAAAATAGAACAACTAATGCAAACGTGCAATGAACTTGAAGAAAGCATAAAACAAAGTGCAGAGCAAAACGAAAAATTGTTACAACAGGTATTGAGGGAGGCGTTGAAACCAAAAGAAGAAAATGAGCAACCATTAAGTATAGCTGCCGAACCAAAAGAAACATATAAAAAAGAAAGCATTATTAAAATACCTGCACTACAAGAAAAAGAAGAAAAACATTTTGTAAAGCGTAAAGTTTTGGCAACATATATCATCAACCAATCATTAGACGATAGTAAGTTTGGCGATGTGAAATTTGAAAAATTATTGCACTTATCAGATTACATTGCTATTAAAAGAAATTTAGGACAAAATTATTATCAGAAAGCAGCAGGTCCTTATGATAACGGTTTTACAATACAATATTTCAATCAAGTGTTAAAAGACAAATGGTTTAACAGGAGTAAAATTGGTAATAAGTTTGTGTTTTCTGTAGGACAAAATCACAGCAAATCAAAAAACACATATAACTTTTTTTCGGAGGATGAATTAAAACGAGTTAATGAACTTATTAACTATTTTAAAAAATATGATTATGAACAACCGGAAATAATTTCAACTCTGTATGCAGTTTGGAATAATAGAATAATTATTCAGCAAAAAATTACAGATGATAATTTGATAAATGATTTTTATAGTTGGGATGAGAAAAAAAATAAATATGATAAGAATAGATTAGAGAAAGCTATACAATGGATGAGAGATAAAAATTTAATTCCCGATGGTTGGGGAAAATTGATTGAAAAGCCCAAGAAAAAGTAATTCAATAATATGGCTAATTATTGGAAACAACAAGGCATACCACATAAAGGTTGGCAATTAATAACTGTTATTGATGTAAGAGAAGATGGTCAGTCAGAATGGGAGACGGATTATGAAACCTGTATGATGTGTGGAAACGAAAAAATTCGCTACGTTCATATAGTAGAACACAATGAAGTTGATGAAGAGTTCAGAGTTGGTTGCGTTTGTGCGGAAAAAATGACTAATGATTATTTAAACCCAAGACAAAGAGAAAAAGAATTAAGGAATAAAACAAATAGGCGTATTAACTGGGCAAAAAAAGAATGGAAACGAAGTAAGAACGGGAACCACTTTTTAAAATATGAAGAACATCATTTGCTTATATTTAAAGACAAGAAAACAAATAAGTATAAAGTGAAAATAGGAGAAGTATTTGGTAAAAAAATATTTGATACTTTAGAGCAAGCGAAAATTGCTGTTTTTAATGGGATTGAATATTATAAAGAAAAAAATAAATGGTAGTACTACATTTTATACCAACCGCTCTGCTAAAGCATCTTTCCACAATACAAAACCTTTCATCTCATCGGAATAGTCATGTAAAATCCGACTAAAATTTTCGGGTTGGGATTCGAGAAAAGGTTGCCTGCCATTGTTTCTTATGATGTTTAAATGATTGTCTATTTCTTTGAGTTTGTTCGGAAGTGAATAGTTTTTATCAAAATGCCAAATGTAAGTTGCTTCCTCTGTGTCCAATGTTTCCAAGACAATATGATATTGCTCATTTCCTTTTAAAAGAAATACAAACGAAAATGGATTTAACACAAATCGGATTTTAAGAATGTTGTTGTCGTGTTTTTGTGCAAGATACCGCAATTGCTTATAATGTTTGAAGTTTTTATTTTTTAAAATATCTTCAAATAATTCTTCTTCTGAATTGTAAAGATGTGCTTTATCAAGCTCATCATCATTCTGAATATTGTTTATATCAAGTAAATTATTTTCAACAATAGCAGGATTTATCTTTCCAATAATATTTTTTGTAATAAATCGGAACTTCACACTTTCAATAATTTCTTGATTTATTTTTTCTAAATCGGTTGATGTTGCTATTTGAGAAACTAACTTTCCGTTTTGGAATTCTGCATGAATATTTATTTTAACATTTTTTGTTTTTAGTAATTTTGAAAAATATGGTTTTAAAACATCAAACTCCGGACGTATTTCAATATTTTCAATTTCAAAATCAAGAATTGTTTTTAATTCCAAAACATCAAATTTAAAAGCAATAGTGCCATATCTGAATTCAAGTTGTTCAATTGGAATTTTTATTTTTTTATCAATTGTAAATACATTTTCTGTATTTGATTCTTGTTCTTCCGGCTCATCAAACAAAGTTGCCTGCTTGTCAATTTTTCTATAATAAGTATTCCTTTTCAGAAATAATTTATTCAAATAATCAATCTTATAATCTCTGTAATCATAAATAACAGGAATTACTTCTGCTCTTTGAACCCTGCCAATATATTGAATTAGCTTGCCTTCAAATGAAAAAGGATAAACAAGTAAAAGACATTCGGCATTTTGCAAATCAGTTCCTTCTCCAAATAACTGCCCTGTGGTAATTAGGACTTGATAATTGCCTTCTTTTAAAATATTCCATTTGTTATTTCTGCTCGTTTCAGAATCATCTCCGCTTAATGTGATTGCTTCATACGATTGTTTTAAATATTGATAAAGTGTATCAATATGTTCTTTTCTTTCTGTGATAATAACAATTTTCTTGCCTTTGTTTAACTCACCGATAACATCATTAAGTATAAGTTTATTTCGTGTTGAATCATGTACTAATACTTTTGATAATGTTTCAAACTTGTCTGTTTTAGAATTAAAAGGAACATCGAGTTCAGTATTCCTGATTATGATTTTGACTTTTTGCTGATTGCCTAATTCTTGTGGTTTAAATTCGGCAATGGTTTCTCCTAAATGAATAAAAATTAATTTGCCATCATTATATTTGCGAAATGGCGTTGCAGTTAATCCATACAAATAATCATTAGCGTACCATAAAAATTAAAACATTTTTAACTGACTATATAAAAGTTCTTTGACATTTTGATGATAAGGTTTATTGATAAGCTCTTTCACTGGTGTTTTATCAAG
>JBAZBZ010000019.1 GCA_041671145.1 Bacteroidales bacterium
ATTCAGTCCGAATAAAGATTTGCTGAATGAAGGATTCATTCCGCAAGGATACCGTATTGACCCAAGCAACTTCACGATGCTCATCTTTAACCGCTGGGGAGAATTGATTTACAAAACCAATGATTTATATAAACCATGGAATGGAAGGTACAATAACACAGGCGATTTGGTGCAGGTAGGTGTTTATGTTTACAGAGTTGTCGTAAAAGAAATTGATGGACCAAAGCATGAATTTATCGGAAGGGTGAGTGTTATTAAATAAAAATCTCTTAAAATTTTAGATTGTCAAATTGCTAAATTGTTGGATTCAACAATTTAGCAATTTTCTTTCCATTTTAGATTTTTTTCTATTTTTGAATTCCATCGTACATCTTACTTATCACTTCGTACTTTATACCAATTACTTGAAAATATCGAATATAGAAGTTTTAAAAATTCTAAACTAATTCAAAACGCCTGATGTTTCATTAATTACTTTATTAATTTGTTCTTCCTGTAGAATAGTACTTGATTGCTTTGCGTGATTAAAAATATTTTCAACCAGATTATCTGTCGGTTTAATGTTCCTTTCTTCAAGCCAGAAAATGACATTTGATTTACCGCTCATCGGACCAATTTCAATTTTTTGCTTTCGTCCAACCATACTTGCCGGAACGCCTGAATATACAGCATCAGCCAGCCATACATCACTTTCTTTTTTCATGGCTTTTATAACTGTGGCGGCATGAACGCCTGTGGCTGTTCTGAAAGCATCTTTGCCAAGTACCGGATAATTGCATGGTATAGGTATATTGCATGCTTCGGCAATTACTTTGCAATATTCCGGTAATTTAGTTAATGTATTATCAATCCAACCCATGAGTTTAAGGTTAACCAAAAGCAAATCCATCGGAGTGTTCCCGCTGCGTTCTCCAATACCTTGTCCGCAGCCATGCACTCTGTCAACTCCTGCAATAACTGCTGCAATAGTATTTGGAAGAGCAAGACCTCTGTCGCTGTGACCATGAAAATCGAGCTTTACATCAGCTCCCATTTCTTTTATAATACCCTGAACAAATTTAATCAGATTCCAGATTCCATAAGGCGTGGCGTGTCCTACTGTATCACAAACACAAATTCTGTCAGCTCCGTTTTCAATAGCACATTTATATAATGCCATGATTGTTTCGGGATGTGCTCTTGTTGTATCTTCGGTAACATACATTACAGGCAATTTATTATTTTTTGCATATTTAACGGCACCTTCTGTGTTTTTCATCATTCTCTCCATTGACCAGTTTTCCGCATAACTTCTGATAGTGCTTGAGCCAATGAACATATCAACACAAATCGGAATTCCTGTTTTTTGTGAAATTTCAATTATGGGTGTGATGTCTGCTTCTACTGTTCGTGCAGCACAACTTGCTTTTATATTTAATTTATTATCACGAATTTCTTTTGCGAGAATAGTAACATCTTCAACAACCATAGGACCTGCACCGGGCAAACCAATATCGGCGGAATCAATATTTAATTCATTCATCAGGTGAAGAATTTTTACTTTATCTCTGATTTTGGGATTCTCGATAGTTGGTGATTGCATGCCATCTCTCAATGTTTCATCATCAAATTCGATTTTTTTATTTGGTTTTTCAGGAGTTATTCCCTGAACATTCCAATCATAAATTAATTCATGTTTTTTCATAAGTTGTGCTTTTATTTTTGTATGAGTTAAATTATTTTTTACCCCTAATTCTTAGAATATATTAGCATTTTTTTTGTAATTATTTTTTACCACAAAGGACACAAAGGTTTTACACAAAGTTCACAAAGTGCCGTTAATGATTCTTTTAATTCCATCTTTTAATAAAACAACATTAAAGTTTATCAATAATCCAAGTTTATAATTACCAAGTTTTAGATAGGTCAATGTTTGAGCTATGTGAATATCATTTAAGGCATCAACACTTTTTATTTCTATCACTAATTTCTTTTCGACTAATAAATCAATCCTGTAACCACAATCTAATTTTACTTCTTCATAAATTAATGGCATTGGTTTTTCTTTTTCAATATATAATCCTGATTTTCCGATTTTGTAATACATACATTCCTTGTAAGCACTTTCCAGCAAACCTGGTCCGAGTGCTTTATGGATTTCAATTGCAATACCAATTACTTTATTTGCAATTTCGTTTTCTGTCATATTTTTCTTTGTGAACTTTGTGAAAACTTTTGTGTACTTTGTGGTTAATTTTTTTTTAACTAACCTTGTAAAATTCTTTTGCCTGTTGTTAGTATTTCAGAGTTAAGATATTTTGAAAATATTTTTTTTGCATTTTCAATAACATCATTGTTTAAATGTTCGTACTTGGCAAATTTGTAATTAAAATTTAATGCTTCATATTTTGCTAAACCGTAAGGATGAAATGGTAAAAGCGAAACTTGCTCTATTGCTTTTCCCGCTTCTTTTAATATTAATGCCATTTCATTCCATATTGTTTCCGTATCGTTATAATCAGGAATTACAGGAACTCTAATCCAAATATGAATGTTTGTTTTTTTTGATAATTTCAATAAATTTTCAATTACCAAATCTGATTTTACATTTTTATCTCTTGTATGTTTCAAATCAATTAACCAAAGATTAACAACAGGAATAAACTTTTCTATCAAATCATATTTATATGTTAGAGCAGTATCTGCTGCTGTGTGAAATCCTGCATCTTTTGCTTTTTTAAATAGTTCGAAAGAAAAATCGGAAACAAATAATGGGTCGCCGCCTGATATTGTGAGTCCGCCTTTGGTTTTGGAATACATGATATTAAATTTCTGCATATCGGAAATAATATCATCGGTGGAATATTCTGTTCCTGCGTATTCAAGAGTATTTGTGGGACATTCTTCAACTGCTCTGAAAAAATCCTTCGCGTTTTTATTGTCAACAACAACAGGTGTTATATCTGAAAGAGAATTTGAAGTGCTTGCTTTAACACATTCACCACAATGAATGCAGAATTTAGAATAAGTGAATATTTCCTGTTCGGGTGATTTTGTTTCAGGATTATGGCACCATGGACAGTTTAGATTGCATCCTTTAACAAATACAACATACCTGCATCCCGGTCCATCTAAAACAGAATCCTTAACAATTTTTGTTATTAAGATTTTCTCCATCGGTTAATTTACCTGAACAGTTCTGGCAAGTATCATTTCCTGTAATTCTTTTGTAAGCTTCACCCAATTGGCTGTGTAGCCCGATACTCTTACTGTAAGGTGTGGATATTTTTCCGGATTTTTCTGTGCAGCCCGCAGAACTTTTGGGTCAACAACGTTAAACTGAGCCTGTGAAAGTCCTTTGTCTGCCCACATTTCCATCAGTGCTTTCATCCATTCTATTCCTTCTTCACCTTCGAGCATTTCGGGAGCAATCCATTGGTTTAGCAACATTCCTTTTGTTCTGTGATGGTCAATTTTGCTTCCTGAATTTAATACTGCAAATATTCCGTTTTTGTCGGTGCCATGGTCGGGTGAAATTCCTCCATCTGCAAGCGGGAATCCGAGCATTTTGCCATCGGGCAATGCACTTGTCATTTTTGCTGTGGACTGATAGATGGAAACGCTCTGAGCTAAAATAGACCAATAACCGCCATTAATATCATAAGATTTTTCGGCAATATCTGAAAATGTTTTAAGCACTTCATAAGCAATTTTATCAACATAAGGATTATCATTTCCGAATTTAGGAACCTTGTTGATTACTTCCTGTCTGAAGCTTTCCAATCCTTGCCAATTGGATTTCATCGCTTTCACGAAATCTGCAATAGCATATTTCTTATCTTCAAAAACAAGTTTTTTAATTACAGTTAAAGAGTTAATCACATTTACTGCACCAATTATATTCAGCCAGTAATTGTTTGGATAATCTTCATAATTCACAGCGTCAATTCCTTTTTCTAAAGGTGTTCTGTGAAAAGATGATGCGAGCGGATTTGGACGATAAAGTTTTTCGAAATGTCTAGAAAGATTGCGAACATTTACTGCTGTTTTAACCGAAAATTCATATTGTTTTTTTACTGCTTCAAAAATTTCTTCGTAAGTTTTAAATTCTGTGGCAGGTTTTTCTTTTGGTCCTAATTGTTTTCCTGTAATAATGCATTTGCCTTCATTTAATGCAAGTTCTACCGCTTTCGCAGCGATAATTTCAAGGGCAAGACGTTTTGTTGTATTGCATGAATCAACAGGGCAAACAGAAACACAACCTACAACGCCGGCATTTCTTGCTGCTTCTATTGGCATGCCTTGTCTCATCAAACTTGAAACCGCCCAGTTTGTATTAGTGAATGAAGGATAACCCAAGCCGGTTCTAACGGTTTTAATCGCTTCTGCCAAAGACGAACTTCTCATTTTTTTGTGATACAGTATAGATATGGTTGGCTGATTGCAGCGAACACTCCTTGCTGCCTGAAGCACTGTGTCGGTTAATTCGTTGCACGCATCTGAGCCATCTTTGTTCATTCCGCCTATTGTCCATATCGGCAATGCACCGTTTCCTTCGAAGTGCATTCTTCGTACTCTTGAGAAAAATCCGCCTAATGCTTCTACTTTTAAAATCAGACATTCTATTAATTCATGCGCTTCCGTCCTTGTGATATTTTTTTCAATAATCACATCTTTTTCATAAAATTGCCATAAACACTGGTCTATTCTGCATAGCGAGCCAAAGGAAGCACTGTCAATACAATTCAGAATAAGATGTAAAAAGTAAAATCCCTGACATGCTTCATGGAAACTTTCGGGTTTGTTTTTAAGAACTTTTGAAAGTATTTTGCTTATTTTTTTAAATTCTTCTGCTCTTTTGGAATCTTTTTCTTTTGATGCCATTTCCGATGCAAGTTTGCTGAATCTGTCGGTAAATATTTCAAGTGCATCAAGCGAGATAAGCATTGCTTCGTATTGGTATCTCTTATTGATGAGTTCGGATAATTGTGTGGAATTTCCTTTATCAATTTCATTAAAAACTTCGTCGAATTTTTCTTTGATTTTTTTTCTTATGTTATTTGTGCCGTTTGCAAATGTGTAATCCCAATCGGGTACGCAATGCTGTATTCCGTCTTTCCATGTGAAAGAAATAAAAGATGAAGCAGTGTTGACAATATCTTTGGTTTGTTCGCTCATGTTCTCGGCAACTTTACTTGCAATGGTTTTTCCTGTCCAGAATTTTACAAGTTCTTCGGCAGTTTCTTTATCTTTATCAAGTACATATCCATCTGCAATTGCTTCAGTGAGCAAGGTTACATTTATTTCGGGAAAAATAGGCAGTGCATGCGGGTCGGCATGAGGATTTGCAACAATTAATTCGTTATCCAAAATAGAAATCGGGATATTTGAAAGTACGTATTTCAAAACTTTTGCTCTTCTGATTACTGGTTCATCAGATTGAAAATTTTTATATGCTTCGGTGTATAAGTTTGCTCTGTCAATGTCCACGTAAATACCTTTTTCATACTTTCCGTTGTAACATGCTTTTGAAACAAGGTCTTTTTTTAATTGTTGTACTCTTTGAGTGCTCCCAATTATTAATTTTTCAGTAGTTGTTTTTTCGAGTGTTTCCATTTTTTTAAATAATGTTTTTATGATTTTTTTAAGAAAATTATTTTCTAATTATTTCAGCTACAAATATATGATTTTATTTTTTAAAAAATGTTGATGGAAAATAAATTTTCTTAGTTGTTTGACTACTTCCGATAATATAGGGATAGCACAATGGGGGAGCCACAAATAATTTAGCAATTAAACAATTAAAAAAATCAAATAACGAATAATGAAGTTTATTGAAAATGGTATTAATGACTATAGATAAAACAAACTAAAATTAACGTTTCCATATTTTCTCAATTCGCAGAAATGCTGATGTTGCGAAAAATTAATTTTGTTTGAATGTTCAACAATAAGCCATCCGTTTTTGTTTAAAATATTTTTACTGAAAACTATTTCGGGAATAGTTTCTATGCCTTCCATATCGTAAGGAGGGTCGGCAAAGATAATATCGAATTTATTTTGGCAATAATTCAAATATGTAAAGACATTTTTATTCACAGGATGTAAGTTTTCAAGCTTAAATTCTTCAATAATTTTTTTAATAAATTTAATACAACTAAAATTTACATCAACACAAACAGCATCTTTTGCACCTCTTGAAATAAATTCGAGTGAAATGCTGCCTGTGCCTGCAAACAAGTCGAGCACCGAAATTTCTTCGAAATGAATTCTGTTGTTCAGAATATTAAAAAGCGATTCTTTTGCAAAATCAGTTGTGGGACGTACAGGAAGATTTGCCGGAACATTTATGCGGCGACTTTTGTATATTCCACTTACAACACGCATAAATGCTGGTTTATAATATTGAAATAATAATTAGGGTTTATCTTTTCCCTGAGTTCACTACAATCGAAATTGTCATTTAATTTTGCAAAATCAATGTTGGCAATATATTTCGAAAGCAAAATAAATATTGACGTTTTATTATTAATCAAACCGGACAAAACTATTTTGGCGCTTTCCGGCTTTAGTTTTAATTGTTCCAATACAAAAAGCAAATAATAAAGAACGTCTTCTTTAGTATGATATTTAAAAGTATTATAAAACTTCAGGTTTTTATTTTCAGCAATTACAACTTCGAAGTGCGAATTATAAATATTAACAAAAACAGAATTTAAACTTTGATTTTGTGAAATAACATTATCAATTAAACAGCTTGAAAAATGCAATATTCTGATATTGTTGAAACGTTCGGTAAATATTTTTTCAATATTTTCGGGAATGGCAAATACGTTAAAAGCATCAATATTTCTAAGTTTATCGTATTTAGCTATTTCCGAGTTGAAGTCCATGAAATCGGAAAAACCGATATAATTTTTAATGTTCTGCGAATCGAAAAGCTGAGAAGGAATAAGAGTTGATTTATTATTTACAAAAGCTGCACTTGCCGATTTAAAATGATTTTTAAGAAGTGCATTAGTTTTAATTTTTTCGAAAATAATTTCCGATAAATGCGAAAATGTTTTAATGTCTTTTAAATCGCGACTTTCCAGAGCAATGAGTTTGTTTTTATTCAAATCTACAATACAAAATGAAAAACCATCGAGGCGTATTTCTATTGAAAGATGTGAATTTTCAATTTCGTTTGGAAAGTTTTTAGAAGAAATACTAAAATTCATCAGATTTTTATTTTTCAAAAAAGATATCATCAGCTTTATCAATGATAATTGACAATGCTCTTTTACAACTGCCATTAATAGCTGCATCGAAACCTACAGCAACACCTGTGATATAAAGAATTTTGTCGCCATTTCTTTGTTTAAGTTTGTCAAAAATCGGAGCATTATCGGCAGCAATTGTTTTAATTTCTATAATCGTATTGCTTTCTTTATCTTTCAGAAAAAACTTATCATACGAATATGGAGATTTAAAATTAACATTACCATAATCCACATATCCTTTTATTTTAATGGGCTTGTCTTCACATTCAAGTTTTTTCTGACATGGTCCCTGATATGTTTTATAAATATAGCCGATAGATTTGTATTGCGATAAATCCTGTTTGTTTTTACAGCATTTATGTTTGCAACAGCAAGAAGCAACAACAGCAGAAATCACTATCAGCAAAGCGATTGAAATTAGTATTTTATTCATAAAGATAGTTTAAAGTTGTCTGATAGCAAATAACATTGAACATTTTTTTTAAAACTACAAACAACAAACATTTTTAACTTGCAGTTTATCCTTTACCATGAGTCATAGCAAGCAATTTTTTTGATAAAAGCAACATTATTAATCCTAATGAAACTATATAGATAGCTATGGTTAGATAAACTGCAAAATAACCAAATTGATTTGCGAATCCAACCATAAAGCCACCAATAGTGTTTGCAAGAAAAATGCTCACGAACCAGATTCCCATAAAAAAAGAAGTTCTGCTTTGAGGAGCTAATCTTGAAATCATTGATAATCCTATGGGAGAAACAAATAATTCCGCAATTGTATGAAAAAAATAAGTGGCTACTACCCATAACATATTGGCTTTTATTGTTACATCAGGATTTTCGCCTCCACGTTGAAGAATAGCGCCTATCATAAAAAGAAATCCTGCACCTAAAATAATTGTTCCATATCCCATTTTTGCTGGTATTGAAGGATTCTTATCTCTTTTTGCAAGAAATAACCATATTGCAGAAAAAACAGTTCCCAGTGCTAAAATAAATAATGGATTTATTGACTGGAACCAAGAATTTGGAACTTCCCAGCTGCCAATTGTTCTGTCGATAAAGTTTTTTGAAAAAATATTAAAAGTGCTGCCGGCTTGTTCAAAGCCCATCCAGAAGAAAGTAACGAAAAATATAATAATAAATATAACCCTGATTCTGTCTTTTTCTTCTTTTGTTAAAGGAATTTTCTCGATTTTATTTTCTTTGTCTTGTTTTTGAACAACGTGTTTGCCTGTATCGCCAAGTAATTTCTGTCCTGCAAGTAAGTATGCAAGTAAACCGGTAACCATACCTGTACCTGCGATTAGAAAACCATATTTATAAGCGTATTCTTCAGCGAAAATACCGCAAATAATAGGAGCGAGGCAAGCTCCTCCGTTGAATAAGGTATAGAAAATAGTAAATGCACTATCTTTTCTTTTATCTCCTTGCTCATATAAATCGCCAATCAAAGCAGGTGCAGCCGGTTTGAAAAAGCCGTTGCCAATTGCAAGCAGAGAAAGTCCGACAAAAAACATGTATTGACCATTGTTAAAAGCCAGAGTAAATAGTCCGAAAATAATAAATATACTCCCAACAATTATAGAGCGTCTTTTTCCTAAATATCTATCTGCAACAATTCCTCCGGGTAATGCTAATAAATAGCACATTCCTGTAAAAATCCCATAAATTATTCCTGCATATCCTTCAGGTATTCCCAATCCGCCTAATCTTGCGTCTGCATTTCCCGGTTTGGAAATGTCATTAATCATATACAGAATTAAGAATGCCCGCATTCCATAATAACTAAAACGTTCCCAGATGGCAGTAAATGAAACTAAATACAAACCTACAGGATGACCAAATAATTCTTTGTTTCCTTTATTATCCATAAAAATTATAGTTTTTAATTTGCTAAAGTATTAAAAAAAACAATTAATGCTCATTCAATTTTCAAATAAGGTGAAATTTTTTGAAATATTTTTTCATCAATTAATACAATCTTTTTAATATCTGCGATAGTTTTGTAATTTCCGTGCTGCTTTCTGTAATTTACAATTGCATTTGCTATGTTGTACTTTATATATGGGTGTGTTTTTAGTTCTTCAACATTTGTTGAATTTATATTTATTTTTTTTATGAGAGTAGAATTTATTTCAACAAAATCTGAAAACTGAAAATACTTTGAGCTGTCAATTCCCCATACTTCGAGCAATTGTTCTTTTTTATAAAAACCGCCAAGCAGATTTCTGTATTTAATAATCCGTTTTGCAAATGACAAACCGATTCCTTTTAGTGTTTTTAAATCATTAGTATCGGCAGAATTCAGTTCAATTATATTTTTATTTTTTCCGAATTTTCGCTCAGTAAAATTATTTATTTGTTTTTCTTTATTATCGGGAATTACAATGTATGGTGATAAAGTGGCATAATTTTTTTCTGTAATTCCGTAAATCTTTTTTAAATCTTCCTTTCTGAAAAACTTTCCGCCTTTTGATTCGTAGTTTTTAATTATTTTAATTTGCCTGTTGCTTAATCCAAGTTCTTTCCATTTATTTTCGGGCAAATTATTAGGATTAAAATAAAAAAGGTCTCTTTTTACGGGTAAATCTTTTTCAGTAAAATAAGTGTGCAAGGGTGTTTCGTTTGAATCCTTTACCGAATCTGATTTTTGAGAAGAAGTAAATTCATAAATTTGCTTTTTGAATTCCGAAAAATCAGTTTGTGTTTTTTTGAAAAAATATTTTGAAAAAATCAAAAATAAAAGAAGGATAATTATTATGGATATTAAAACAAAAGCCCCGTTTCTTTCGGTTCTTGTGAAAGTGAAATATTCTTTAAAAAAATGCTTCATTCAAAATTGTTTTGAATATTCGAATGTTCGATTATTCTTTTGTTCGAATATTCGATTGTTCATTTCTTATCTTGCTATGTTTAACTCCATACCAGAAATAAATTGCAAAACCAATTGCCATCCATATTATAAGCCGCAGCCATGTGTCTAATGGTAAAGCAGCCATCTGGGCAAGACAGGTAAATGCACCTAAAATCGGAATTAATGGGACCCATGGTGTTTTAAAAGGACGATTTATTTCAGGTCTTTTCTTTCTTAAAATTATCACGCTCACACAAACTATCGCGAATGCCAGCAAAGTACCGATAGAAACTAATTCACCCAGAATACTTATAGGCAAAATTCCTGCTAAGACAACTGCCACAATACCTGTAAGAATTTGACTTATATAAGGAGTTTTAAATTTTTTATGAACTTTAGAAAATACGGGAGGCAATAAGCCATCATTTGACATTGAATAAAAAATTCTTGGTTGTCCCATTAACATTACGAGAACAACTGAACTTAATCCTGCGATTGCGGCAATTTTAATTATTGGTCTCAACCAGAACATGCTTGCACCCATAGCATTTACGCCAACTGCGACAGGGTCGGGAACATTTAAAAAAGTGTAACTAACAATTCCTGTTAGTACAATTGCAACGAGAATGTATAAAATTGTGCAAATGGTGAGAGAACCCAAAATTCCAATCGGCATGTGCTTTTGCGGATTTTTTGCTTCCTGTGCCGCCGTTGAAACAGCATCAAAACCGATATATGCAAAGAAAATTACACCTGCACCACGCAGTATTCCGCTCCATCCGAAATGTCCGAACTCGCCGGTATTTTTTGGAATAAAAGGTGTCCAGTTATCGTTCATTACAAAAGCGAACCCGATGCATATAAACATTATTATTACTATAACTTTTACAATTACCATAATATTATTGAAGTTTGCTGATTCTTTTATGCCGATTACGAGAAGGGCTGTCAATGCAGCCACAACAAACATAGCAGGCAGATTACAAACAGCAGTTATATGAGGAAGTGCATCAATATTTATTCCTTTTGAAATTAATTCAGCAGATAAATTACTGGTAATTGCTTTCCATCCCATACCTGGTATGTCAACCAATGTTGAACCCATAGCTGCGGTGAATTGAGCAGGAATGTAAATCCCGAAATCTTTAAGAAAACTTACTGCATATCCAGACCAGCCGACAGCAACAGTGGAAGCTGCGAAAAGATATTCGAGTATTAAATCCCAGCCGATAATCCATGCGAGAAATTCTCCAAGTGTCGAATAAGCATACGTGTATGCACTTCCCGCAATAGGAATCATCGAAGCAAATTCAGCATAACATAATCCTGCAAAGGCACATGCAATTCCTGAAATGATGAATGAAATAACAATAGCAGGTCCGGCATATTGAGCCGCCGCCTGTCCGGTTAATACGAAAATACCAGCTCCGATTATTGCTCCTATTCCGAGCGTTGTGAGATTGGTTGCATTCAATGCCCGTTTCAAACCATGACCTTCGCCTGATGCTTCGTCCATAAGTTTGCTGAGCGATTTAGTGAAGAATAAAGGATTAGCCATAAATAATGATTTAATTTTCTGCAAATTTATTTTAAAATTTGAATTAATTCTGATGAGATAGAAAATTTTTATAAAAAAGCCATCAGATTTATTTTGTCTGATGGCTTTAAACTTTTGTAAACAATAAAAGTTTTAATTTTTTACAAACTTCTTGACCGCCATTCCTTTTCCCGTTTTAACTTTCACAACATACATTCCGCATGGAAATGCCGAAACATCAACACTTGTTTTTTTATCGCTTGTTGCAATGGTTTTTATTAATTGCCCTTGCAAGTTTGAAATTTCTATTTCTGCTTGCGGCGGGCTTAGGGTAAATATTTATACTTTCTTGTTGTGGCTTCAATTCATTTACTACCATACCGATATACACTTACACATTCTGTATACAAACTTCCTTAATAATATTTATTGTTTTCTGATATGGATGGATATTCCATCCGATCTAGATTAGTGTAATAAATAATATTTTTTTCATTTTTGTTATTTCTTGATTTTAAATAAATATTAAATTATTCTATTTTCATCAAATAATTATCAACAAACTCACGAACACAACCTTCACCGCCTTTTTTTGAAAGAATAATTTTTGCAATTTCTTTTATTTTTCCCACAGAATCAGCAGGACAGGCACTCAAACCAACTTTTTGCATAATTGCAAAATCATTAACATCATCCCCAATGTATGCCATATTTTCCAAACCTATTTCAAGTTCTTTGCTCCACTTCTCAACAACACCAAGTTTATCCCATGTTCCGACATAAATCATTTGCACTCCCAGCAATTCGGCTCTTTTACGAATTATTGTTTCATTTATTCCTGAACTCACAAAGCCCACATTATAAGCAGCATTTGTAAGTTTCTTAATTGCCATTCCATCTTTAGTATCGAATTTTTTGTATTCATCACAATTTTGAGTATAATACATTCCACCATCCGTCAGCACACCATCTACATCAAGCATAAGCATTTTGAAATTAAAATTTTCAAGTAATTGTTGTGTTTTTGAAATGTTTTCTTTCAAAATTCTATCTGTTGGATAATTTAAAACTTCTGAAATCGTCAGCAATTGCAGTAAATTTGGTTCAATTAAACCTTTTTTAATTTTTTCAATTTCATCAACAGATATTTTTGTTTTATCAGAAATTTTTTCTAATGATAATTGATTTTGTTTTAAAAGAAAGTTAAAGTTTTCTAAAAAGTAAATCATAGTTAGTTACATGTTTTGTACTATTTGTTTTTAATAGGCATCTCTATGGTTAAAAGTGATTTTAATTATTTTACTCGACTTTTACAAAAAAATAAATGCTCATAAAAAGTTAATAAAAAAAACACCATAGATTCTTTATAACTCTGAATCATGTAGTTATTTTAGAGTAAAAAAACAAAAAATCATGTATATGAAGTAAAAATACAAAATTATTTTCAGAAATAAACAACTTTTTTAGTTTAAGTGAAAAATCAGTTGTTAAAACATTAGAATGTGTATGAAATGCAAAGCAAAACAGAGAATTTTTCCTGTAGGTAATAGATACGATTTTAGATTTTTTTTAAAATCACTCATGATAAGATTATTGAAAAAACATTGCATAAAACACGAATGGCAACAATTTAATCAAACTAATACAGCAGAAAATAAAAAATGCAGCTTAAAAATAATTCAAAATTCAAATTAATAAAATAAAATGTATATTTGTAAAATAAAATGCTGTCCTAAAAAAGCTGAAACTATGAAAATAAAGGTTCTGATATTTATGTTTATCATTACCGGTTTGCTTTTAAATGCTCAGAATAAAAAATTCATTTACTGGGAAAATTTATCTGCACAACAAAAAATTAAAATTCTCAATGATAAAAATATCACTCAATATTTAAGGGATTGTTATGCAGGCAAGTATGCCTTAGATGAAGACATTAAACAAACTCTTGATTTGCTTGATAGCGCTGTAAGGAGTAAGGACACAGCATCAGCTCCACTTTATTATTATTTATTTATAAGATTAAATTCCATTTCAGGAGGTTATCTTTCTGAAGTGTTAGGATGTCACACGGTTAAATTACTTTTGAGAGAACCTGAATTCATCATAAACCATTTGCAAATTGACAGGTTAAGACGTGGAAACGAGTTGAATTACTTTGTAAACAATTTGGCGTATGAATATTATATGAATCAAACGGAAACCCTTCCAGGTAGACCTGGTTTTGAAATATTACAGGAAATACTTATTGACAAGCTAAAAGATTCTTCTCCCGAAAACAAAAAAATTCTTGAAGTGCTTTTTGAAAAAACCAGAAATAAAATGGAAAAACTGATTAAAGAAAATAAATAATTCCTTTAATGAAAATCGAAACCCTGTTGAGTTCCGAAAGAAATTTCATCTGTTTCAAAATAATTATTGTTATCTGTTTATTTCTATGTACCTTTTTTATTTTTAAATTATTTCAAAATCCCGCAATATATAATGCAACATTAAAAAAAGTAACACACACATACGTCAGAGATGCAGTAAAAAAAACAAATGTCTGGAAAGTAAATAAACCTTTTTATTACAGGGATTCGCAGAATACACTTAGGTGGGATGGAGGAAACTATTTCGATATTCGTGAAAACTATTATAATAACGGAGATTGGGAATATGCTTTTTTCCCATTGTTTCCGCTGGTATGGAAAGTCCTGAATATTGATATTACTCTTATCGGATTATTTAATTATTTACTTTTCGGCTTTTCAGTAATTTTATTTTCAATATTTTTTTTTAAGGATGTCGGAATGTCTTTGACAGATAAGTTTTGCGTTTTTATTATTTCCTTGTTATTACCTACAATAGTTGTTTTTTATATGCCTTATGCAGAAGCTTTGTTCGTTTTTACATTTGCACTGGCAATGTGGGGACTTATGAAAAACAAATACCGGGCGTTTTTTGTGGGAATACAACTTTTTGCAATGACAAGACCTATATTTATAATTGTAGGTTTAGCATTTACTATCATTGATATTTTATATTTCATAAAACATAAAAACTTTTCTTATTTTATTAAGGAACTTTCATTAAAATTATTTCCCCTGTTGATAGGAACGCTCATAGTTTTTTTTATGTTTTATTTGAATTCAGGTTCATTTTTAAAATACTTTGAGGCAAATTATAACAACTGGAAAATGGCTTTCAGCATTCCGCATAAACTTACCGACTGGTCGATTGAAGCTTATGGAATGAATATATTTGCAATATTTTTTGTGCTCCTTCCCTCATCAGTCATACTTGTAAATAATTTCATAAAACTTCTGAAGTCGGAGAAAGCAAAAGAAATACAGAGCGTTTTCAATGGAGATAAAAACTTTATCAGAGAATATTTTTTCAATATTTCAATAGTTTATTTCTGGGGAGTTTTTGCTTTTGTGTTATTTTACCAGGGTGGCTCACTTAATGGATTGCATCGTTATGTATTTGCTTCTCCTTTTTTATACATATATTTATTCTGCCTCTACCCAAAAATCAAAGAAATAAAGTTAAATAATTTTATTATTTCAATTATTTTTATCCTGATAGCAAGCCTGTTTATGATTGTGAGCGTGCCTAAACTTGAACCTCAGTTAAATTTTAACGACAGCGGATTTCTTACTTTATTTCTTGATTTGATTTTTATTTATTCTCTGAGATATATAAAAGATATTGTGAAAATACTTTTTCTGTCGGTATTATCATTATATAATATTATTTGGCTTGTTTACCTCTATAATATTTACTTATGTGACGGATGGATTTTTACGTGATGAAAATGTAATGCTTTTTTTATAAAACTTTTTTGTTTAGTCCATTTCTTTTATTTCAATTTCCACAAAATAACTATGTGTTAATAAATTTTATTTTAAAAAATGTAATTTAGTAATCTGTTTTATAGAGTAATTTTAAATTAAAGTATCTTGCAGAAATTAATACAAAACTTTATATTTTTGTAAAAAAAATAAAAAAAATTGACTAAACTAACCGAAACAGTTGTTGACACACCTTTGATGAAGCAATATGCATCTATCAAAGCAAAATACCCTGATGCGCTTCTTTTATTCAGGGTGGGAGATTTTTATGAAACATTCGGGGAAGATGCAATTAAAACATCAAAAATTCTCGGAATAATTCTTACGCGTCGTTCTAATGGTTCCGCTTCTTCAACTGAACTTGCCGGATTTCCGCATCATGCAATTGATACATATTTGCCAAAATTAGTAAAAGCAGGATTTCGTGTTGCAATATGCGACCAGCTCGAAGACCCTAAGTTTGCTAAAGGAGTTGTGAAAAGAGGAATTACTGAAATTGTTACACCCGGAATTTCTTTCAGCGACAAAATATTAGACCACAAATCAAATAATTATCTTGCCGGAATTTTTATTGATAAAAAAAATACAGGTGTTGCATTTCTGGATGTTACTACGGGCGAGTTTTATGTTGCTCAAGGTTCGCTTGAATATATTGATAAGCTTTTGCAAAGTTTTAATCCAAGCGAAGTGGTAATTCCGAAAAATAGCAAAAAGGATTTTTTTGAAAACTTCGGAAATAAATTTTATACATACTCCCTTGATGAATGGGTTTATACTACCGACTACGCAAACGATGTTTTGTTGAAGCAGTTTCAAACAACATCTTTAAAAGGTTTCGGAATTGAAAATCTGAATTGCGGAATAATTGCTGCAGGTTCGGTTTTGCATTATGTGAATGAAACCCAGCAATCGCACCTTCAACATATTTGCAAAATTTCAAGAATCGAAGAAGACCATTTCGTTTGGCTTGATAAATTTACTGCACGAAACCTCGAACTTTTTTATTCGACTAATGAAAATGCAAAAACACTTCTTGATGTTATTGACTACACGATTTCTCCGATGGGTGCCCGAATGCTTAAGAAGTGGCTCAATCTTCCATTGAAAGACATATCATCAATTGAAGAACGACATGATATTGTCGGATTTCTTTTAAAAAACAACGAATTTTCGGAAATGCTGGAGCAAAGCATTAAGAAAACAGGTGATTTGGAACGCCTTATTTCAAAAATATCTGTCGGGAAAGTTAATCCGAGAGAAATAATTCAACTTAAAAATGCTTTGTATGCTGTTGAAACAATAAAATCAGAATGTGAAAAAACCGAAAATAAATTTTTACTCAAAGTTGCCGAACAACTTAATTTATGCATTCTCATAAGGAAAAAAATTGAAGATGAAATTATTGAAGAACCATCAGTAATTGTGGCAAAAGGAAATGTTATAAAGAAAGGCGTTTCGACCGAACTCGATGAATTGCGGGAACTTTTGTTTTCGGGAAAAGATTATCTTGTAACAATTCAGCATCGCGAAATTGAGAAAACAGGAATTTCGTCTTTGAAAATTTCATATAACAGCGTTTTCGGATATTATCTGGAGGTAAGAAATACTCATAAAGATAAAGTGCCCACGGAATGGCTCAGAAAGCAAACGCTTGCAAATGCCGAAAGATACGTTACCGAGGAATTGAAACATTATGAAGAAAAAATTCTTGGTGCGGAAGAAAAAATAGTTGCACTTGAAACAAAAATATTCAATGCTCTGGTGTTAAGCGTTGCTGACTATATTCAGCCCATTCAGCTCAATGCTTCATTAATTGCAAACCTGGATTGCTTATTGTCGTTTGCATTCGTTGCACGAAAATTTAATTATACTCGTCCTGAAATTAATGAATCGAAAATAATTGATATAAAGGAAGGGCGCCATCCGGTTATTGAACAACAATTACCGCTTGGTGAGCAGTATATTGCCAACGACATTTTTCTTGATACCGACACACAGCAAATAATAATTCTGACGGGACCGAATATGTCGGGGAAATCCGCATTACTCAGGCAAACCGCATTAATAGTTTTGCTTGCCCAAATCGGGAGTTATGTTCCTGCAAAATCCGCAAAAATCGGAATCGTTGATAAAATATTTACAAGAGTCGGTGCTTCCGATAATATTTCATCGGGAGAATCCACATTTATGGTTGAAATGACCGAAACTGCAAGCATTCTAAATAATTTATCTGAAAGAAGTTTAATTCTTCTTGATGAAATAGGACGCGGAACAAGTACTTATGACGGCGTTTCCATTGCTTGGGCAATTGCCGAATATCTGCACGAACATCCGTTTCGTGCAAAAACTCTTTTCGCTACTCATTATCACGAGCTGAATGAAATGGAACAGTCCTTTCAGAGAATAAAAAATTATAATATATCAATTCGAGAGATTGACAATAAGGTTATTTTTCTGAGAAAGCTTATTTGCGGCGGCAGTGAACATAGTTTTGGAATACATGTCGCTAAAATGGCCGGTGTTCCCGAATATGTTCTGAAAAGAGCTAATGAAATTCTTAAGCACCTTGAAAAAGAACATAGCAATGACTCGTTGACTGAAAGCATTACGAAATCCGAAAAAGAAAAAATAGATAATAAAAATTATCAACTGAGTTTTGTTCAATTGAATGACCCTGTTCTTGAGCAAATCAAAGATGATATTCTTAAAACCGATGTAAATACTTTAACACCGGTGGAAGCACTTTTGAAATTAAATGAAATAAAAAAGTTGGTTGGAGGGAAATAAAAAAGCAGCCGGTTGATTGCGTAAAATATTAATAAAGAATACGGGAATTACTTACCTGAAATAAATATTAAGAATTTGTTTTTTTTGTCATTTTATGCTTATACTTTTGTTATTTAATTAACAACTGTTTTATGTGTAAATTTTAACTTTTCAATAAATTATATTTAGTGCTTGTATAAAGTCGAGAGTAACGAAGAAATCGAACATTCTGGACAAACTATATTTATCGGTTAAAAACAAAAAATATGCTAAAAGAATATTTTGAACATGTTGACGAAAGAAAAAAAATGAATATTCCTCCGCTTGCTCTTAATGCTTTGCAAACAGAACAACTTTGTGAATTAATTCAAAACCAACCGGACGGAAAAGAAAATTTATTGATTGATTTATTATGCAACAGAATTTCACCGGGAGTTGACCCTGCTGCAAAAGTCAAGGCGGAATTTTTAAATAAAATCGTAAAAGGACTAATTAAAACAAAATTGATTTCTCCTCAAAAAGCTATTGAAATATTAGGAACAATGATTGGCGGTTATAATGTTATTCCATTAGTCGAAGCACTTGAAAATAAGGAATTATCGGATTATGCAGCTAAATCTTTATCCAATATTACTTTGGTTTACGATGCTTTTGAGCAAGTAGTTGAATTATCAAAAAATAATAGTTCTGCTCAAAAAGTACTTGAATCATGGTCAAAAGCTGAATGGTTTACATCAAAACCAAAATTGGAAGAAATAATAAAAGTTAAAATATTTAAAGTGGAGGGAGAAATAAATACTGATGATTTTTCACCTGCTTCCGACGCAGTAACTCGTCCTGATATTCCTTTGCATGCATTATCAATGGGTAAAATAAAATTTCCTGAAGGGATTTCGATTATTGCAAAATGGAGAAGTGAAGGACATAAAATTGCATTTGTAGGCGATGTTGTAGGAACTGGCTCATCAAGAAAATCCGCATGCAATAGTGTTATGTGGCATATTGGTGAAGATATTCCTTTTATTCCGAATAAACGCCGCAATGCCATTGTGATTGGCGGAAAAATTGCACCTATATACTTTAATACAGTACAGGACTCAGGCGGAATACCCATTGTTGCTGATGTTACCAAAATTAATATGGGCGACATTGTTGCTATTAATACAAAAGAAGGAACTATAAAAAATGAAGCAGATGAAGTAATCGCAAAATTCACACTTAATCCAAATACATTATTAGATGAATATCGCGCAGGAGGAAGAATTTCCAAGATTATTGGCAGGGCACTGACTTTAAAGGCGATAAAAGTATTAAATTTAAACGAAAAAGAAATTTTTGTTTCACCAATAAATCCTGTTCATAAGAAAGGACAAGGATTTACATTAGCACAGAAAATTGTTGGCAAAGCTTGTGGCGTTGAAGGAGTACTTCCCGGAACAGCATGCGAACCTGTTATGAATACTGTTGGTTCGCAGGATACAACAGGACCAATGACTGCCGATGAATTAACCGAGTTAGCTTGTTTGAAATTCCTATCGCCAATATTCATGCAATCGTTTTGCCATACAGCGGCATATCCAAAAGCCATAGATATAAAGATGCAAAAAAATCTTCCTGCATTTATTATAGAGCGCGATGGTGTTGCTTTAAAAACAGGTGATGGAGTGGTACATTCATGGCTTAACCGACTTTTAGTCCCCGATAAAGTTGGAACCGGTGGTGACTCACACACACGTTTTCCTTTAGGCATTTCATTTCCTGCGGGTTCGGGATTAGTGGCTTTTGCAGGTGCACTCGGATTTATGCCGCTTGATATGCCCGAATCAGTTCTTGTAAGGTTTAAAGGTAAGTTAAAACAAGGAATTACTTTGAGAGATGTCGTAAATGCTATTCCTTATTTTGCAATTAAAAGAGGACTGCTTACTGTTCCTAAGAAAAATAAAGTAAATGTTTTTAACGGAAGAATAATAGAAATGGAAGGATTGCCAGATATTACTCCTGAGCAGGCATTTGAACTTACTGATGCCACAGCTGAAAGAAGCGCAACGGCAACTTGCATTAAACTTTCCGAAAAATCAGTAATTAAATACGTGAAATCAAATATTGCCTTAATTGAAGATTTGATAAATAAAGGTTATGAAAGTAAGTATGCGTTGAAAAGACGCATAAATGAGTTGAATGAATGGCTTGCCAATCCCAAATTATTATCGGCTGATAAAAATGCAGAATATGCAGAAATATTTGAAATTGACTTATCCGAAATTACCGAACCAATAGTATGTTGTCCCAACGACCCTGATGATGTTAAATTGTTATCGGAAGTTGCCGGTGAAAAAATAAATAATGTGTTTATAGGTTCATGTATGACTAACATTGGTCATTTCAGGGCAGCAGCAAATATTTGGGACGGAGCAAAATTTAATCCGGAAGTTAGAACTTATATTGCTGCTCCAACGAGAATGGATAATAAGAAACTTTTTGATGAAGCAATGTTTGCAAAATTTGCTAAAATCGGAGCAAATGTTCAAGTACCAGGGTGCTCATTGTGTATGGGAAATCAATTGAGAGTCGCTGATAGTGCTATGGTTTTTTCTACATCCACACGAAATTTTGATAACAGAATGGGCGATGGCGCATCAACTTATCTTGGCTCTGCCGAATTAGCTGCAATGATTGCATTAACCGGCAAAATTCCAACTCCTTCTGAATACTTTGAAATTTTTAATAAAAAAATAAAACCAAATGAGGATAAAATATATTCTTATCTTCAATTTGATAAAATGCAAATAATATAAATTTTAATAACAATTTTATAAAAGAACAGATATATGACAAAAATTCAAATGAAAACGCCATTAGTTGAAATTGATGGTGATGAAATGACCCGCATATTGTGGCCTATGGTTAAATCAAAACTTATTGAACCATTTGTTGATTTGAAAACAGAATATTATGATTTAGGTGTTGAAAAAAGAGATGAAACCAACGACCAAATTACAGTTGATGCTGCTAATGCTATTAAAAAATATGGTGTTGGTGTAAAAAATGCTACTATCACGCCAAATGCCGAAAGAGTGGCAGAATACAAATTAAAAAAACAATGGAAAAGTCCTAATGGCACAATCAGAACGATACTCGATGGAACTGTTTTCCGTAAACCGATAATGGTAAATAATATTAAACCATCGGTTCGTTCATGGAAAAAGCCGATTATTGTTGGTCGCCATGCGTATGGTGATGTTTATAAAAATGCAGAAATATTTATGGAAAATGGAGGAAAATTGGAAATTGTTGGTACCGATAAATTTGGAACTGTTAAAAGAGAAACCATTACTGAAGTTGATGGAGCTGCCGTTATTCAAGGCATACATAACACTGTTGCATCTATAACAAGTTTTGCCAAGGCATGTTTTGAATATTCTCTCGACCAAAAAATTGATTGCTGGTTTGCCACAAAAGACACTATCTCTAAAATATATGACCAGAAATTCAAAAATATTTTTGAAGAAGTTTTTGAAAAAGAATATAAAGAAAAATTTAAAGAAGCAAAAATTGAATTTTTCTATACCCTAATTGATGACGTTGTTGCAAGAATAATGAAGATTGAGGGCGGTATTCTCTGGGCTTGCAAAAACTATGATGGCGATGTGTTGAGCGATATGGTTGCTTCTGCTTTTGGCTCATTGGCTATGATGTCTTCGGTTCTTGTTTCTCCAAACGGATATTTTGAATATGAAGCCGCCCACGGAACTGTTCAGAAACATTATTACAAACATTTGAAAGGCGAAAAAACTTCAACTAATGCAGTGGCTTTAATTTATGCATGGACAGGCGCTTTGAGAAAAAGAGGCGAATTGGATAATATTTCCGAACTTAAAAAATTTGCCGACAAATTGGAGGAAACAATTATTGCGACAATTGAAGATGGCTATATGACAGGCGATTTGGCAGCTATTTGTGAACCAAAAGCAAAAAAAGTTTTGCATTCCGAAGAATTTTTAGACGAGATTGCTTTGCGAATAACTTAGTGCGACTTTACGGTTAATATAAAACACTCAACCACAAAGGAACACAAAGAAAAAACAAATTTTGCCTTTTGAGATACACTCTTAGACATTAAACTTTAAATATTAAAAATAATATGATAATTAAACAACAAGCTCAGGCAGGAACTTTTGAATCAAGCGATATGTTAGTATTGGTTGAACCGGTTCCTGAAGGAACAGGTAGAATTATTGAATTGCATTCTCCAGTCATGATTCAATTCGGGAAAAGCATAAAAAAAGAAATTATTAATGTCTTGGACGAATATGATATTAAAGACGTACGATTAGTGTGCAATGATAAAGGAGCACTAAGTGCAACTATTAGTGCAAGAGTTGAAACTGCTTTAAGAAGAGCTTTAATGATACAAGACGGCGTTATATAATAAAAAAACAATTACAGAAAATGAGAAAAAATAAAAGACGTACAGCTTTATATATTCCGGGACATAATCCCGCAATGGTTCAGCAAGGCGGTGTTTATGGCGCAGATACAGTTCTACTTGATTTAGAAGATTCAGTTGCTCTTTCAGAAAAAGATGCCGCGAGAATTTTAGTCAGAAATATGATTAAGAGTATTGATTTTTACAATACGGAAGTAACAGTTAGAATAAATCATATTAACACACCCTTTGGATTAACAGACCTTGAATACATTGTGCCTGTTAAGCCCGAAGCAATCCGATTACCTAAGATTGAAACAAAATCAGATGTAATTACTGTAATTGAAATAATTGAGAAGATTGAGAAAAAACATGGCATTCCTATCGGAAACATAAAAATTCATCCGATGATTGAAACCGCAATTGGAGTGCAAAATGTTTTTGAAATAGCATCTGCACATCCGCGAATTGATGCTATTACTATTGGCGGACAGGATTTAACCGCAGATATGGGAATTGTAAAAACCAAAGATAATGCCGGTTTGGATTATGCTCGCAAAGCTATTGTTATGGCTGCAAAAGCCAATAGAATTGATGCTTTGGATTCTGTCTTTGCCGATGTTAACGATGATGATGGTTTGAGAATAGAAACCGAATATGCTAAAAAAATTGGTTTTACAGGGAAAGCAGTTATAAACCCACGGCAGATTGATATCATTCATGATGTATTTAATCCGACCGATGAAGAAATAAGAGTTGCAATTAAAATTGTTAAGGCATTTAATGAAAATACCGCAAAAGGCATAGGAGTATTTGCTCTTGACGGCAGAATGATTGATGCTCCTGTTGTTACAAGGGCTCAGCATATTTTAAATTTAGCGGATATTGATATTGATGATTTATAATTAGAGTTTGTCCAGAATGTCCGATTTCTTCGTTATTCTCGTTTTAAAAACCAGTCATTTACTACAGTAAACTCCTGATTTTTAAAACTTCGAAAGCCTCGAACTCGGACATTCTGAACCAAACTCTCGACTTTATGAACAAACACTAATTACAGAAAATATGAAAAATATTTTAGGAAGAGATATTCCGGAATATATTGAAGGAATTGGTAAACTTGAACCTTTTCAAGGTGCGTGGACAAAATTGAAAAAAGGATGGATGGACGAACCAACGGTAGCATCTGCTATCAAAGCTAAATTACCCCATCAAAATAAATTATGCGATTCCCTTGAAGAAGCTATCATTAAAACAAATCCCGTTAACGGAATTACTGTTTCGTTTCACCATCATTTAAGAGGTGGGGATGATATTGTTGTTAAAAGTATTTCCATTTTATCTAAACTTGGCATTAAAAACATAACACTTGCTTCTTCATCTTTAACCTCGGCGCATGATGAACTCATACCTTTTATTCAGGACGGAACGATTACCAAAATATTTTCATCAGGGATTCGTGATAAATTAGGAAAAGCAATATCAAGAGGAATTCTCGATATACCTGTTATTATTCATTCGCACGGAGGGAGAGCAAGAGCTATAAAAACAGGAAAAATAAAAATTGACCTTGCAATTATTGCCGCAGCATCTGCCGATTGCGAGGGCAATGCCACTGGCTCACACGGAAAATCGGCTTTCGGTTCAATTGGCTATTCCATGGTTGATGTGCGGTATGCAAAACAATCAATTGTTGTTACTGATAATTTGGTTGATTACCCTTGTATTCCATTGTCCATCAAACAAAGTTTTATTGATTATGTTGTTAAGATTGATTCTATTGGTGATACATCAAAAATTGCTACCGGAACCACCCGAATTACAAAATCTCCAATGGATTTGAGAATAGCCAGATTAGCGGCAGATGTTATTGAACATTCCGGATATTTTGTAAATAATTTTTCTTTTCAGGTTGGTGCCGGCGGTGCAACTCTTGCAGTTGCGAAATTCATCAGAGATAAGATGAAGAAAAAAAATATTACGGGAAGTTTTATGCTTGGCGGAATTACTTCGTATTGTGTTGACATGCTCAACGAAAATTTATTTAAAGCTTTGTTTGATGTTCAGTCGTTTGATGCCGCTGTGAGTAATTCGTTGCTTAATAACAAAAAACATATTGAAGTGCCTTCTACATTGTACGCCAATCCGTTTAATTGCGGATGCCTGACAAACAAACTCGATATTGTTGTTTTGGGTGTATTGGAAATTGATGTGGATTTTAATATTAATGTTATTACAAGTTCCGAAGGTTATATTACAGGTGCTTCAGGAGGTCATTCCGATACTGCTTCAGGCGCACAGCTTGCAATAGCTGTTTGTCCTTCTTTTCGAGGCAGAATTCCTATTATTAAAAAAAGAGTTAACACAATTGTTACACCCGGCGAAAGTATTGATGTGTTGGTTACTGAACGTGGTATTTGTGTTAATCCGAAAAATAAAGAATTGGAACAAAGATTAAAAAAAACCGGTTTAAACATCAGGGATATTCATGAATTGGAAAAAGAAGTTGATGGAATTACAGGTATTCCTGAAAAGGTTAAATTTACTGACAAAATTATTGGAATTGTTGAATATCGCGATGGTACTATAATTGATGTAATCAGGCAGGTGAAAGAATAATGAATGACAATGATGAAATTATAAAAAGAATTTTGCTGGCTAAAGAAAAACGCTCATTAATAAAAGAAAGAATTAAAAATGACGGTTATGCTTCTTTAAGTTTTTCTCTGAATATTCCGGGATATCCTAAAATAACAAAAGATATTTCTGTTTTTTTTAATATAGTATTAAGTCAATTCAAAATATTTTTATCAGCAAATTTAATAGAGATTACTCAGGAACATTATGAAACCGATGAATCCGGAATTTTCTTTCTTTCTTCATTAAAATCATCCGGTTCTTCAATTCAAAATATAAAACAACTTTGTGAAACATTTGAAGAAACCCATGAATTGGGAAGATTAATTGACATTGATGTAACAGATAGCAATGGTAATTATATTTCTTCGGGGAGAAACAAATTATGTATTTTTTGCAAGTCGTTTCCTGCTGTTGAGTGCATGCGCTCGGAACGACACAATTACTCAAAGCTCCGCAAATATATTTTTGAAAAAATCCAGAACTATTTATTAATTCAACGAAAAGAAAAAGTATGCAATAACCTTGTTTCTTTTGCTGCAAGAGCTATTTTCTATGAAATTTCCCTCACTCCAAAACCTGGTCTTGTTGATATAGATAATTCAGGAATTCATAAAGATATGGATTACCATACATTTATTGACAGCAGTTCTGCTATCATTCTGTATTTCTATAAAATTGCAGAAAAAGGATTTTCATTTAATAAATCTCTTTCTTTTGCTTTGGCTTCAATTCGTGAAACCGGATTAATTATGGAAAAAGAAATGTTCAGAGTTACTAATGGAATTAATACTCAGAAAGGAATTATTTTTTTAATGGGAGTTGCTGTTTTTGCATCAGCAAAATTAATTGCAGATAAAGGTTCATTTGATTTAGAAAAGTTTTCGGATATGACAATGAATATTGGCAAAAATATTTTAAATGAATTTGATGCTAAATCATTAGATGAAACTCATGGTAAAATTTGTGTTGAAAAATATGGAAAGCACATTGGCGGAGGAGCCAGACAAGAAGTTGCAAGCGGCTTTAACACTGCCATAAAATTTGGTTTGCCGATGTTGAGTGATTACGAATTAGAAAAAATAAATTCATCGGGAAAACAAAAGGTATTATTTAATGCTTTACTTTTGTTAATCGGAAACAATAATGACACGAATGTTATTTATAGAAGCAGTTTGGAAGTTCTTGAAAAATTAAAATCACTTGCGTTGAAAACTTTTAATTCCTTAACGGAAGATGATAAAAAAAATAATTATAAAATTATTGAAACATATTGCTTGGAAAATAATATTTCGCCGGGAGGTTCTGCCGATTTACTTGCTATTGTTGTATTTTTGTATTTTGTAAAAAAAACATATAGTCATGAATGTTGAAAATACTGATTACAGGTATGAGATAATGGATATGAAAAACCCTTATGATGTCAGAAAAGTAAAGAGTTTTTTAAAATCCTTGGGATTTGATTTTATTCCGGAGCAGATTGATTATACAATTATTCTTGTTAATTTAAACGATGATTTAATTGCTACGGGTTCTTTAAAAAATAACATTTTGAAATTCGTTGCTGTTGCTCCTCAATATAGGGACACGACTGCTTTTTCTTTTGTTACAAAACATTTAACCGAAAGAGCTTTGCTAAATAATAAAACGACTTTTGTTTTTACAAAACCTGAGAACATTGAAAAATTCCAGGGAATAGGTTATACCGAAATAGCTTGCGCTCCGCCTATTTATGCTTTGCTCGAATTCGGTTATAAAACAATTAACGATTATAAAGCGTATTTAAAATCAAAAAAAGTTAATAAAAAAAATCAAAGCGTTGCTTCAATCGTTGTCAACTGTAATCCTTTCACGAACGGACATAAATATCTTATTGAGAAAGCCGCATCAGAAAATGACATTCTTTACCTTTTTGTTGTTGAAGAAGATAAATCGGTATTTGGTTTTGATATACGATGGAAATTAATAGCAGAAGGAATAAGTCACTTGAAAAATATAATTATGTTAAAGGGCGGAAATTATATCGTTTCATCGGCAACATTTCCTGCATATTTTTTAAAGAATGAAAAAATTGATATAATTACAAAAAAACAAACCGAGCTTGATGTTAATGTTTTCGCAAAGCATATTGCTCCTGTTCTTGAAATTCAAAAAAGATATGTAGGTACAGAAGTTTACTGCAAAACAACAGCAGAATACAATAAAGCAATGAAAAATATTCTTTCAAAAAATAATATTGAATTAATTGAAATTACAAGATTAGCAATTGGAGGAGAAGATAATTATGTCAGTGCTTCAAAAGTCAGGAAAGCAATTAAAGATGGTAATCTTAATGAAGTTATGGATTTTCTTCCCGATTCAACCAAAAACTTTCTTATGTCAAAAGATTCTGAGAAAATAAAAAATAAAATAAGGTTTTCCGCTTCCAGACATTAATTAGCTTTATGTTAATTGTATTATGATATTTTACAAAAGAAGTAGGATGTATGAGATAAGAAGTAGGAATTTCATATCGAAAGTAATGTTCATGTTTTTTCATACTTCCTACATCATACCTCGGTTTTTACGACATTTTATACATAACTTAACAATAGTGTATTAAACAATAAAAAGGAAAATTAATTTGAAACGAAAAACGCAAAAATATTTTATTGCTTTGTTTTTACTGAGCATTAATGCATTTGCTCAAAAAACAAATTTAAAATCCGACAAATATTTTCCTTTCAGAAATGTTGATACTCTTTGGGTAGATTCTGTTTTTAATTCATTAACTTTTGAACAACGCATTGCGCAACTCTTTATGGTTTCTGCATATTCCGACAGGGACCAGAAGTACAATGAAAATGTTGCTGACGTTATTTGCCAGTATAATCCGGGTGGAATTATGTTTTTGAAAGGAAGTCCTGTGCATCAGGCAAATATTACAAATTATTTGCAGTCGTGGTCTAAAGTACCTATGTTGATTGCAATTGACGGTGAATGGGGTTTGTCAATGCGGCTTGACAGTACAGTCAGCTTTCCCCGCCAAATGGCACTTGGAGCAATGCAAAATGATACGTTGATTTATTCAATGTCAAAGGAAATTGCCCGTGAATGCAAGCGAATGGGAATACATATAAATTTTGCTCCTGTTGTTGATGTAAATAACAACCCTAAAAATCCAGTGATTAACACCCGTTCATTCGGAGAAAACAAATTTGATGTAGCCCTTAAAGGATTGCTATACATGAATGGGTTACAACAAAACGGAATTATTGCAACAGCAAAACATTTTCCCGGGCATGGAGATACGGAAAGCGATTCGCACCATACTTTACCCGTTCTTACGCAAAACAGAAAACGACTTAACGATATTGAATTATACCCTTTCAGCCATTTGATAAAAAACAATATCCTTGGTGTTATGGTTGCACACCTTGATATTCCTGCTCTTGATACCACACAAAATCTTCCTTCTTCTTTATCCGAAAAAGTTGTAACATCTGTTTTAAGGGATAGCATGGGTTTTAAGGGTTTGGTGTTTAGCGATGCTCTCAACATGAAAGGCGTAACAAATTTTTATAAACACGGAGTAGCGGAAGTAAAAGCAATTAAAGCCGGCATAGATGTTCTCCTTTGCTCAGATGATATCGAAACTGCAATTGAAGAAATAAAAAAAGCAATTTATCTTGGCGATGTATCACAGGAAGAAATTGATAAAAAGTGTAAAAAAATATTGGCTTCAAAATATTGGGCTGGACTTAACAATTATAAACCTGTAAAAATCGAAAATCTCATTGACGACTTGAATACAAACGAAGCAGAGTTGCTCAACAGAAAACTCGTTGAAAATTCAATTACATTACTTGCTAATAAAAAAAATATCATACCTGTTAAAAATCTTGATACACTTTGTATTGCTTCTTTGTCGGTAGATGAATATGAAACAACACCGTTTCAGGAAATGCTCGGTAATTATGCTGATGTCAGTCATTATAACATAATGTCAGTGAGCGACAGTTTGAAATTTGATTCAATGATTACAGAACTTTTCAAATATAATCTTATAATAATAGGCATACACAGTTTGACCGGATTGCCGTCAAGGAACTACGGACTTTCACAAAATGTAATAAATTTAATTGACACATTGTCGAAAAATTCAAAAATTATAATTGATATTTTTGGCAATCCTTACATGCTGTCGATTTTTAAAGGAATAGAAAATGCAGACGGAATAATAATTTCATATCAGGATAAAAAATTACCGCAGGAAATTTCCGCACAAATAATTTTCGGAGGACAAGGAGTAAGCGGTAAATTACCTGTTTCTGCATCAGAAAAATATCCCGTTAATTCAGGTTTAAAAATTTCTCAAACAATAAGATTAAAATATTCAATACCCGAAGAACTTGGAATTAATTCCGATTATCTTGAAAAAATAGATTCAATTGCAAAAGATGGTATTTCTAAAAGAGCTTATCCCGGATGCCAAATTATTATTGTAAAAAAAGGAAATGTTATTTATCAAAAAAGTTTCGGATTTCATACTTTTGAAAAAAAACTCGCTGTTAAAAACACCGACATATACGATTTGGCTTCGCTTACAAAAATACTTTCAACAACCCTTGTCACAATGAAACTTGAAGGAGAATGCAAAATAAATATCGAAAATAAAATTTCTGATTATCTGCCGTTATTGAATAACAGCAATAAGAAAAAAATTATAATTAAAGACATTCTCACTCATCAGGCAGGATTGCAATCGTGGCTCCCTTTTTATAAAAAGACAATTGTCAACGGGAAATTATCTGATAATATATACAGAACTTATGAAAACGATACATTCCCATATAAAGTTGCCGATAAAATTTTCATAAGAAAAGATTATCCCGACACTATAATGAAAGAAATTGCCGAATCGCCTTTGAAAAAGAAAAAAGAATATGAATACAGCGACCTTGGTTTTTATATAATGAAAAGTGCAATCGAAAATATTACAAAAGAAAGCATTGATAATTATGTTAAAAATAATTTTTACAAACCTCTCGGATTATCAACAATGACATACAATCCGCTCCAGAAATTCAAAATCTCACGAATCCCTCCTACTGAGTTTGACAGGGAATTCAGAAAACAAATTATTCAGGGATATGTGCACGACCCGGGTGCTGCTATGCTCGGTGGGGTTAGCGGACATGCAGGTTTGTTTGCTAATGCAAACGATGTTGCAAAATTAATGCAGGTGCTTTTGCAAAAAGGATTTTATGCCGACAGAAAATATCTTTATTCAGAAATCATTGAAAAATATACCAGATGCCAGTTTTGCGATGAAGGAAACAGAAGAGGACTTGGCTTTGATAAACCGGCAATTGGCGGAAAAGAAAGTCCTGCGTGTAAAGATGCTTCATCTGAAAGCTTCGGTCATACAGGTTTTACAGGCACTTATGTGTGGGTCGACCCGAAATATGATTTGATTTATGTTTTTCTTTCAAACAGAGTTTATCCCGATGCTGAAAATAAAAAACTTGCAAATATGAATATAAGAACAAATATTCAACAGGTGATTTATGATGCAATTTTGAAGAAGTAGTCAGTATCCAGTACAGTAATCGGTAAAAAAACATAATCACTAAGCTCTCTGCCCTCAGCTCTATGCTCTTTACCCTCAGCCCTAATTCATACCTCTTTTTTTAAAAAAAAATAATATATTTGTATTTTGAATTTTCAAAATGGGCAAAAAAAAGCAAAAACAAATTCAGCATATTCCTAAAACACCTGTTAAGACAACAGAGTTAAGTTTGTCTTCAAATAATTTATTAAAAAACAAACAACTCTGGATTTTTATAATTCTTTTATTGACGGCTATTGGATACATTCCAATTTTCCAAAATGCTTTGATTGACAATTGGGATGATGGCGTTTATATTACAAAAAATGATATTATAAAAGAGCTTAACCTGAAAAGATTATTCACTGCTTTCTACGGAGGAAATTACCACCCTTTTATTGCTCTTTTTAATGCGTTGGAATATCATTTTTTTAAATACAATCCTGTAGTTTATCATTTTAATAATCTTTTATTTCATCTTTTAAATGCTTTTCTTGTTTTTAAATTAATTGAAACTATAACAAAGAAAAATGAAGTTGCAATAATAACCGCATTGTTTTTTGGTATTCATCCTATGCACGTTGAATCGGTTGCTTGGGCTGCTGAGCGAAAAGATGTTCTTTATACATTTTTCTATCTTCTCGCTCTGATGAGTTATATAAAATACATTACTGTCAAAGAAAAAAATATAAAATATTTTATTTATGCGTTTATTTTAATTGCATGTTCCTTGTTTTCAAAATCAGCAGCAGTGGCGTTTCCATTACTTTTATTTCTTGTTGACTGGTTTTATAAAAGAAAATTTAATTTTAAACTCATATTGGAAAAGCTTCCGTTTTTCGTACTGTCTTTAACTTTCGGAATTGTTGCTTTATTTTCGCAGAAGTCGGCTATTTCAACAAAAGACATAGGTAATTTATATGCAATATGGGAAAAGCCATTTTTAGCATGTTATGCAGCTTGTCTTTATTTTTATAAAATGTTTTTGCCGATAAATTTATCTGCCATATATCCATATCCTAACAGAACTAACGGCTTTTTGCCAATACTTTATTATTTGTCGCCACTTGCGGTTTTGATTATTGCTTACTTTGCTTATAAATCATTGAAGACAACAAAATATGTTGTTTTCGGATTATTGTTTTTCTTTATTACTATTATTTTAGTTTTGCAAATTTTACCTGTAGGAGGTTTTATTATTGCCGAGAGATATGCTTACGTACCTTACATTGGCACTTTTCTGATTGTTGGAATTGCGTATTCAAATGTGTTGAATAGCCAGAAAAGCAAAGCAATTCAATTCAGACCGGTTTTCACGATTCTTTTGATATTGTTTGCCTTTATATGTGTTGTATTGACTTTTGAGAGAACAAAAGTATGGAAACGCGGCGATACTGTTTTTATTGATGCAGTGAAAAACAACCCTGTTCCCATGGCTTATGATAATATCGGATATTATTATTATTTAAAAAAAGATTATGACAAATCTTATGAATATTATTCGAAATGCCTGAGCATAGACCCAAACTACCATGAAGCCCTTAATATGAGAGGTGTGGTAAATTTTAATCTAAATAAATTTAATGAAGCAATTGTTGATTACAATAAAGCAATACAATTAAAACCTAATGATACTGCAAGTTATATCGGTAGAGCAAATTCACTGAGCAAGATTAATAAATTTGAAGAGGCAATA
Source organism: Bacteroidales bacterium (assembly GCA_041671145.1). Taxonomy (NCBI): domain Bacteria; kingdom Pseudomonadati; phylum Bacteroidota; class Bacteroidia; order Bacteroidales; species Bacteroidales bacterium. The sequence continues at coordinate 32,587 of JBAZBZ010000019.1, forward strand.
CCTGATTATAATTTTTATATAAAAAATAAATCAAAAGAAAGTGACGCTTATTTTTACAGGGGAGTTGCATATTTCAGTACAAACAGGTTTAATGAAGCGATGTCGGATTTTAACATGAGTTTAAAAATAGACCCTAAAAATTTTCAGGCATATCTAAAAAGGGGAATTTTATTTTATAAAGCCGGTAAACTAAATGAAGCGATAAACGACATGAATGAAGCAGAGAAATTAAATCCAAGTAGTTCTGAAATTTATTCGTGGCGTGGATTAATTGATTATTCGATGAAAAACATTGAAAAGGCAATTGAAGATTATACTAAAGCCATCCAGTATAATCCTAATGATATCGCAGCATATGTTAACAGAGCCGGTGCATATCAGGATTTGGGCAAATATTATCTGGCTGTTAAAGATGCTGAAAAAGCCAAATCCATGGGATTTCAGCTCGATGTTAACTATTTTAGTAAAAGTAAAAAAAGTTTAAAATGATTAACGGTAAAAAAGTAATTGTTGTTTTGCCTGCATACAACGCAGAAAAAACACTTGAAAAAACTTATTATGAAATTCCTTCCGAATATGTTGATGATGTTATAATTGTTGATGACGCAAGTATTGACAACACTATTGAGGTTGCAAGAAAAATAGGAATTAAGCACATAATAAAACATGAAAAAAATAAGGGCTATGGTGGAAACCAGAAAACCTGTTATGATGCAGCGTTAAATTTAGGTGCCGATATAGTTATCATGCTTCATCCCGATTATCAATATACACCAAAGCTCATTCCTGCAATGGTTACAATTATTGCAAATGATTTATATCCTGTTGTTTTTGGCTCAAGAATTTTAGGTAAAGGTGCGATGACAGGCGGAATGCCAATGTACAAATATGTTTTCAACAGATTTCTGACTTTAACACAAAATATATTAATAGGACAAAAATTATCGGAATATCATACCGGATACAGAGCTTTTTCAAAAGAAGTACTGAACAAAATAAATTACAAAGCAAATTCCGATGATTTTGTTTTCGACAACCAAATGATATCACAGATATTTTATGCAGGTTTTGAAATCGCCGAAGTTACTTGTCCTACAAAATATTTCGAAGAAGCGTCTTCAATAAATTTTAGAAGAAGTATGAAATACGGATTGGGTGTTTTAAAAACTTCTTTCTGTCATTTCTTGCAGCGAAAAGGATTGGCGAAGTTCAGTATTTATGAAACTAAATAAATTTTAAAATTCAGTTTGTGGTTTAAAATGTTCGTAGTTTGTTGTTAAAAAAACTTTAAACTTTAGACCTTAAACTTTAAACTATTAAAAAAAAATGAAGAAATTATCTGAAGTATTTAAAGAAAACAAAATAACATTCTCGTTCGAGCTATTTCCTCCTAAGACAGAAGAAGGATATGAAAAGCTTTTTCATACGATTGATTTATTTGCAAAATGCAAACCAAATTTTATTTCTGTTACATCCGGTGCAGGCGGAAGGTTTCAGTATAAAATGAAAACCCTGCAGATTGTTGATTATATTCAAAGAAATAATTCGGTTATTGGTTTGCCCCACTTGACCTGCATATATGACTCAAAAGATGAAATAAAAGAAATTCTCGAAAGATATAAAAAACATAATGTGTCTAACGTGCTTGCCTTACGTGGCGACCCGCCGAAAGATAACCCGATGTGGAAACCAAAAGAAGATAATTTTAATTTTAGTTATGAACTTGTGAAATTTATTCGCGAAAATCATGGTGATAATTTTAGCATTGGCGTTGCTGGTTTTCCTGAGAGTCATCCCCTTTGTAAAAACAACGAACTTGATGCAAAATATTTAAAACAAAAAATAGAAGCTGGCTCTGATTATGTTATTACGCAATTGTTTTTTAATAATGATGATTATTACAAATATGTTGAACGTTTGAAAAAAATAAATGTTAATGTTCGTATTATTCCCGGCATTTTCCCGATTACAGATTACGAAGGACTTCAACGACTTTGCCAAAACTGCGGAACAAAAATTCCAGATAACGTTAATGCAATATTTTCTGAAATCAAAGATGACAAGGAAGCTGTAATTGAGGCAGGTATTCAGTTTGCAACAAATCAATGTATAGAATTACTAAAAAATGGTGCTCCCGGTTTGCATTTTTATACATTGAACAAAATTTATCCTACATCTATAATTCTCAATGCTATCAAGACAGAAATGGGAATTGCATAAAAATATTTTTTTTGATTTATTTATTTTATTCTACAAATTAATATATTTGCTTCATAATTTTTAAAAGTTTTCCAAAAACTATAAACTAAAAACTAAGTATATGTCAGAAGTTATTGATACCACATTGTCGGCAAAATCAAAGGAATTGATAGAGCTGGAAAATCGCTATGGAGCACATAATTATCATCCTCTGCCCGTTGTTTTGTCGAAGGGGGAAGGAGTTTATTTATGGGATGTTGACGGAAAAAGATATTTCGATTTTTTGTCCGCATACTCAGCAGTAAATCAGGGACACTGTCATCCTAAAATTATAGGTGCGATGCTTGAACAAGCACAAAAATTAACTCTTACGTCAAGGGCTTTTTATAACGATTCTCTTGGTGCTTATGAAAAATATGTTACGGAATTTTTCGGTTACGATAAAGTTCTACCGATGAATTCAGGTGCTGAAGGCGACGAAACTGCAATTAAACTTTGCAGAAAATGGGCTTATGTAAAAAAAGGAATTAAAGAAAATGAAGCAAAAATTATTTGCTGTGAAAATAATTTTCATGGCAGGACGGTTACGGTAATATCAATGTCAACGGACCCTGATTCTTACAGTGGCTTTGGACCTTTTACTCCCGGCTTTGTGAAAATTCCTTATAACGATTTAAAATCTTTGGAAAAAGAATTGCAAGACCCGAATGTTGCAGGATTTATTGTTGAGCCAATTCAGGGCGAAGCGGGTGTTTTTGTTCCTGACGAAGGATATCTTGCAAAAGCATATCAACTTTGTAAATCGAAAAATGTTTTATTTATTGCCGATGAAGTTCAAACAGGTATTGCACGAACAGGAAAACTTTTAGCTTGCGACCATGAAAATGTAAAACCTGATATTTTAATTCTTGGAAAAGCATTGTCTGGAGGTGCATATCCTATTTCTGCCGTTCTTGCAAATGATGAAATAATGCTTTGCATAAAACCTGGTGAACATGGTTCTACTTTCGGAGGAAATCCTCTTGCTGCAAAAATTGCAGTTGCTGCATTGCAGATTATTAAAGATGAAAAACTTGCTGATAATGCTGAAATAATGGGAAAAATATTCAGAAATGAATTAAAGAAAATTGATTCGCCAATGATTGAATTGATAAGGGGCAAAGGTTTGCTGAATGCAATCGTTATTAAACCGATAAAAGGTAAAACTGCATGGGATGTTTGCCTTAAAATGAGAGATAACGAACTTCTTGCAAAACCCACTCACGACAATATAATTCGATTTGCACCGCCGTTAGTGATAAATGAATTACAAATTTTGGAAACTATTGAGATAATAAAAAAATCAATTCTGGCTTTCAGCTAAATTATTTGCTTTTTTCTTTTTCCTTAATTTTCTTGGGGGTCTTTTCTGTTGAAGTTTTATCTTTTGTTGTTTTCTTTTTAGGCTTTTCCTCAGCGGGTTGCTTTTTCGCTTCAACTTTTTTCTTTTCTCCTTTTTTTATTGGGGCTGCTTCTGATTTTTCTTCCGCCTTTTGTTCGGGTTGTTTATTTATTATTTCTTTTGCAGATTCTACTTTTTGTTCCTCTTTTGCTGCTTTAGTTATTTCTTCAGTTGATTCTTCTTTTGTTTCTTCCTCAATTTTATCATCAATCATACCGAGTGTTTGCAAATTATTATACCATGAAATCATTTTTTTGATATCGGAAGTATAAACTTTTTCTTTGTCATATTCGGGAACTATGGTTTCGAAATATTCTTTTAATTTTTTATCATCACTTTTGGCATCAACAGGAACATTTCCTTTTTCTTTTTCAAAAATTCTTTTGAAAACCTGGAGCAGCGGCAGTTCCGTGTCGTTGGTATATACTCCGATGTCTTTCAATGCAACTAATTTTTGCGAAGCATAAGTCGGGATTCTTTTTTTATCATTTAATGATTCAAGAATTGCTCCTGTTTTTGTTTGAGCAACAAATTTAAAAAGTCCCGATAATCCTGAAATTGCGTAAATGTCTTTTAGGTTCATAAGTTTTTGTATTTTTTACAAAAATATAAAATTAATTATAGAATAACGTGAATTATGGCTTTTATTTGTGTTGTTTTTTTAGTATTATTAAATAGAGTGCATCTAAAACTTTTGTGGGCTTTAGTGATTTAGTGTTTTAGTGGCAAAAAAACAGTAGCCACAAAAACACCAAAACACAAAATTTCACCAAATAAAAAAATAAAAAATTTAACTTTAAGTTCTTATTATTTAAATTATTTTATAATTTTTATACTCTCCAATATGCCATCCGGTACTTTTTTCGATGCAATCGGAAATAATTGTTTTAAAACTTTTTTTCTTTATTGGCTCAAAGGAAAATTTCCAATTCATTGCATTAATTCTTTTTTGCATAACTTCGGGATGAGTGCCATTAAATTTTTCAAGTGAATCAATTTGTGAATAATCAAAACTTTCAACATCAGGAATATTTTTTTTGAGCCATTCATCAGAATGCCATAATTTATTAAATGTTTGTTGTTTTGCTTGCTGCTTATCCGGCGATTTCACCCATCCGTAATGATAAATAAAAGCATCAATAGGTTTTACTTTTAATTTATTATTGTTTTTTCTGAAGCCCATCGCATCACCATAAGAATTAATGTTTTTATCGTTTCTGATAATTCGTACTTCTTTTCTGTACCATTTTCGTGCTGTGCCAATGTAATCATAAGAACCATAGAAATGCAGATAATTAATTAGCAATCCTTCAACTTCTTTATTATCGTTCCATTTCAGCATTGCTTCTTTTATTGCAGGCAAATATTTTTCGTGTATGATTTCGTCCGCCTGAATGTAAAAAGCCCAGTCGGAATCGGGAGAAATATTTTTTAATGCTTTATCGGTTTCAATTGCAAGAACTCTGCCTCCTTCGCGAAGCTCATCATTCCATATTGTATTTATTATTTTTATTTTGGGAGAATTAATATTTTGAATTAATTGTAAAGTTTCATCTTCGGAGTTACCAACAGCTACAACAAATTCATCGCAAAGCGGAAGAATGGAATTAATCGCTTCAACAACCGGATAGTCGAACTTTATGGCATTTCTGATAAAAGTAAATCCGCTAATTTTCATTTAGTAGTGAATTTGTGAAATGATGAATAATTTGTTATTACTGGTTTTTCACTATTAATTAGTCATTAAAATATCCCCGTATAATTTTCGGGAGTAATTTTTTTTAATTCTTCTTTCACCGAACTTTCAACATCAAGATTATTTATGAATTTATGAATAGATTCTTTTGTCATGCTTTCATTTGAGCGTGTCAGTACTTTCAGTGCTTCATAAGGATTTTTATAACCTTCGCGACGGAGTATTGTTTGAATTGCTTCGGCAACTACATTCCAGTTATCCTGTAAATCGTGCTTTATGGCATTTTCATTTAATAAAAGTTTATTCAATCCTTTTAAAAGAGATTTCATTGAAATAACTGAATACGCAATAGGAACGCCGATATTTCGCAAAACAGTTGAATCGGTAAGGTCACGTTGCAGGCGTGAAATTGGAAGTTTTGAGGAGAAGTGTTCGAATATAGCATTTGCAAGTCCGAGGTTGCCTTCGGAATTTTCGAAGTCAATGGGGTTTACTTTATGCGGCATTGTTGATGAACCGACTTCATCTTTTTTTATTTTTTGTTTAAAATAATTCATTGAAATATAAATCCAGAAGTCGCGGTTGAGGTCAATTAATATTGTATTTATTCTTTTAAGATTATCGCAGAAAGCAGCAAGATTATCGTAATGTTCAATTTGTGTTGTTGTTTGTGAACGCACCAAACCGAGAGTATCATTAACAAAATTATTTGAAAACTTAACCCAATCAATTTGCGGGTATGCAACATGGTGGGCATTGAAATTTCCTGTGGCACCGCCGAATTTCGCGGAATAAGGAATTGTATTAATAAGTTTTTGTTGCTGTTTTAATCTTTCAACGAAAACAAAAATTTCTTTTCCGAGTTTTGTAGGTGAAGCCGGTTGCCCGTGTGTTCTTGCAAGCATTGGAATATTTTTCCATTCTTCAGAAAAGGAAATTAATTTTCCAATGAGTTCATTAAGCAACGGGAAATAAATTTTATCAGCAGATTCTTTTATTAAAAGCGGAATAGCTGTATTATTTATATCCTGCGATGTAAGTCCGAAATGAATAAATTCTTTATATTTTGATATTTCTAATGCTTCAAATTTTTCTTTAAGAAAAATTTCAACTGCTTTTACATCATGATTTGTAGTTTCTTCAATTTTCTTGATTCTTAAAGCATCATCAATGCTGAAATTTTCTGATATGTCGGTTAATTTTGAAAATAAACTTTTATCGAAATCTTTAAGTTGCGGTAATGGCAATTTACATAAAGCAATAAAATATTCAATTTCTACAAATACTCTTTTCCTGATAAGAGCGTATTCAGAAAAATAAGGCGAAAGTTCAGATGTTAGATTTCTGTATCTTCCGTCAACAGGAGAAATTGCTGATAGTTGGTTGAGTTCCATATTATTTTTTATTTTTTTGTTCCTGAGTTAGTTTTGCTGCTTTCACTCTGCATTCGTTTGCCTTGTCAGGCATTTTCATTTGAGCATAAGAATTCGCCATATTCTGATATGTCATGGGGTCATCGGGTTTGTATTTTAGGGCTTTTTGCAATGCTTCAAGTGATTCCTTGTACATGCCTTTTATTCCATAAGCAACTCCCATATTTTGGAGAATAGATGCATCATCGGGCTTAAGTTGAATTGCTTTATTCAAATATAAAAGTGACATATCGATATTGTTTTTTCTTTGACCCCATATTTGCCCTAGCCGATTGTATCCCCTGTAATCATTAGGATTTTTGGCAACATAAGAATTCATTATTAAAAGTGCAGAATCAGGTTTGTCCGTATTTTCATATACCTGAGCCATACCCGTGCAATATTCGAATTTATCAGGGTTAACAGTTAAAAGTCGCTTGAATGCCTTGTAAGCAATATAAAATCGTTTTTTATTTAAACTGTTTTGTCCGAGTGTAAGCATGTTTGTGGTGCCGTCAGAATGTGCCGGATTTATATTAATGCAATTGTTGTAACAAATAAATGCTTCGTCATATTTATCTAAATACAAATATGCATTTCCATATAAAACCCATCCTGCGATGTAAGTTGAATGTAGTGATGTTCCCTTTTGAAGATATTTGATAGCAAGATAAAGATAGTCCTTTTTTTGTATGGTGTCCTTTATTTTCTCCGAACGTTCAATCAGCATCCCTGCTGCCGAAACTGTACATTTGGCACTATTTTCCGAAGTTTTAACATCGGTGGTGAATAATGTAAAATCGTCATACCACACATGGTTTCTTGTGATAGTTTTAACGGAGTATCCCGCAAATAGTATAATTATCAGTGTCAGCGTAATTTTATTTGCTATGTTTTGAACTTTAAAATATTTTTTTATTTCAATAATTAAAAAATAAGAAAGAGCAAAGCAAAAACCGAGCGAAGGAATGAAAACAAATCTTTCATTCATGAAAGCACCTATATTTACAAGCAAATTTGAAACAATAGAAAAAGTGAGCAGATAAAACAAAATCCAGTAGGAAATTGGATTCTTCTTTTTTAATCCTTTTAATGCGTAAAATGCAAGGAAAATAAAAATAAGTAATGATATTATTGCTCTGAAATCAGTCCATCCGATAATAGGAATTTGCTTGGGATAATAATCATGTGTTAGGGGATGTGGAAATATAAGGAGTTTAAAGTATAAAGCCATTGTATAAAATATTGTTGCATATTTATCGCTGATGGTAGCGTTTACATAAGGATTGTTCAGAAGTTCTTTTTCGATGGTTCCCGAATTTAGCATAAAACCAAGTGCCTTGTATCTGATAATGCCATAAGCGAAAGTTGCTAAAAGCAGGGGAAGAATTGATATGATGATTTTCTTAAAATTATAGTTTTTAAAAAAATAAATGGTAAGGGGGATTATTACTAAGAAAGTAATAGCTGTTTCTTTCGACATCAATGCAAGGAAAAAACAAACGGAATAAATGAGCAAATACAATATTTTGTTTGTGTTGAGATATTTCAGAACAAGCAATATTGTTATAAGAGAAAAAAGCATACAGAATAATTCATCTCTTCCTTTTGTGTTTGCAACTGCTTCGGTATGTATGGGATGTGCAATATAAAGCACTGTTGTTATGAAAGTCAGCGATAAGTACCAAATAGTATTCGGTGGTGGTTTATTAAGTTCGTTAAGCAAAATAAAAATCAGAATACAGATTAATGCAAAGCAAATAAGATTTCCAAGATGGCTAAAAAAAGGATTTATTCCCCCGAAAATTTGGTATTCTATTGCAAAAGTTATTTGTGCTAAAGGACGATATCTGCCGCCTGGTAAAAGATTTTTTTTCTCTCCGTAAAATCCGTCAAATGAATCGCTGAATAATATTTTTTTTATTCCATGAATTCCTTGTTTTGTAAATTTATTGTCGGTAATAACGAGGCGGTCATCAAGGGTATATTTTAGATTTAAGGTATTTGCATATAAAATAAAAGTAATCAGAGCAAGGAAAATTATTTGCAATCTCGTACTATTGCTGAACTTCTGCCAGAAATTTTCTTTTGGTATTGCAACAGTTACAGTAACATTTGATTTGGTTGCTGTACTTTTAAAATCTTTTTTTCTGTTATTTTGAAATTCCTGCTTTTTCAATTTTAGTTTTTTTATTCAAAATCGGAATAAAGAATATATTTTTTTCTAATTAATTTGAATTTTTTTATATCGTCCTGCCAGCTATCTCTAATTGATTTTTCGAGATAATCCTGCCAGCTTTTTTTAATATCTTTAGCTAAATCTTCGGCATGGTCTTTAATATCTTTTTTCTTAACTCCTTCCTGTAATTGCATTTTAAGTTTTGAATTTCCTGCAAGGAAGTTGAAATTTGAATTAAAGAAATTTGCTTTATCAGGAAACTCATCATAAATATTTATGAGCCAATACAGGTATAATTGTTTTGAATTTTTGATATATGATTCTGCAAATTCGGTAAGTTTGAAACCATTGCATTTTTTACCTTCATAAGGCGGATTTTTGCTTTTTCCGGGAATACTTTGGGGTGTAAAAGAAAATGAACCTTCTTTAAGAGCAGGATGACCTATTACATTAAATGATAAATCCGTTCCTCTGCCCACACTTATTAAAGTTCCTTCGAACAATCCAATAGAAGGGTACAAATAAACCGACTCCATATTTGGCAGATTTGGCGATGGCGGAACAGGCAGTTGATATAGTTGCCTGTGGTTGTATCCATCGCATTTTATACAAGTAAGGTCGCACTTTATATTATTTTTCAACCATCCTTCCCCATTAAGCATTTGTGCATATTCGGCAATAGTCATTCCATAAACAAGCGGTATAGGATGAAGTCCGAGAAAAGAAGAAAATTCTTTTTCCAAAACGGGTCCATCAATAAAATAACCATTGGGATTCGGTCTGTCAAGAACAATTAATTTTATTTTGTTTTCTGCGCATGCTTCCATTGTGTATTCCAATGTGCTCAGATATGTGTAAAATCTCACGCCCACATCCTGTATATCAAATACCACAACATCAATATCAGCGAGGTCTTCTTTTGTAGGTTTTGTTTTTTTACCATATAAAGAAATTATTTGAATTCCAGTTTTTTCATCTTTTAAATCAGTAACTGATTCGCCTGCATCGAAATTTCCTCTGAATCCGTGCTCGGGTGAAAAAACCTTATTGATTTTTATTCCGAGTTTTAAAAGTGTATCTACAATATGCGTGTTTTTTACAAGCGATGTTTGATTTGCAACTATTGCAACATTTTTATCTTTGAGCAAGGGCAGGTATTCGCTTGTCCTTTCAGCACCGACTTTAATAAGTTTTGAATTTACAACTAAAGTATTTACTATTTTTTGCTGTGAAAAAGCAGCAGCAGAAATTAAAACAAGTGCAACTAATATTTTTATTTTATTTTTCATCTTTGGTAAGTTTTAAATTAGTACAAATCTAAATTAAATTTGCAAAATATGCATAATCTTTATTAAAATTATTTAATGAAATATTTGGTGGTTGTATCAAGAAGTTCTTCAAAAATAAAATTATTGGTTGCAATAATTTCTTTGCCATAAACATAATTCTTTCCTCCTTTAAAATCCGAAACTTTTCCACCTGCCTGCTCAACAATATAAGCACCCGCAGCAACATCCCACGGACTCAAATTGTATTCATAAAAGCCATCGTATCTACCGCAGGCAACATAAGCAAGGTCCGTGGCAGCAGAGCCCAAACGACGAACACCGTGAGTGTTTCTGAACAAATATTCAAGATGCTTCATGTATTTTTCGAGATGTGAATAATTAACATTCGGAAAACCGGTAGCAAGCAAGCTGTCTTTTAACTTTGCGACTTTTGAAACATTTATTTTATTATCATTCAGAAATGCACCACCACCTTCAAAAGCATAAAAACATTCATCAAGATTTATTTCGTAAACCACGCCGAGAATAGTTTTGTTATTTTTCGTAAGTGCTACGCTTATTGCAAACAAAGGAACAGAGTGAATGTAATTTGTTGTTCCATCGAGAGGGTCAATAATCCATGTGTATTCTTTTCCTTTAATATTGGTTGTTTTTTCTTCAACAATAAATCCAGAACCGGAAATAAGCTTGCTCAAAGCATCGACAAGACGTTGTTCTGAAGTTTTATCAACATAAGTAACAAAATCATTATAACCTTTAAGTTCTACATTTTCGGCTTTAATATTTGAAATTTCTTTTTTTAAGAATTTCCCGACATCTTTGATTATTTCCCGAGTTTCATTGCAAATTTTTTCTATATTCATTATTTGAATTTTTAAAGTTCAAAGTTAAAAAGTTTTTTTATTTTTACTCTTTATTTAATTTCTTAATGTTGTAACATAAAATGTTTACGCAAATGATAACTGCTATTATTATTGATGATGAAAAAAACGCCAGAGAATCTCTACTAATTAATTTAAATAATTATTGTCCTGAGATAAAAATAGTTGCTGAAGTTGGTAGTGTTAGTGAAGGTTTGGAAGCTATCAGAAAAAACAAACCCGACGTAGTTTTTCTTGATATAATGATGCCCGATGGAACCGGATTTGATTTAATAGAGCAGTTTATTGCAGAAAAAGAAGGTGCCGAAGAAGTTAATTTCAAAATAATTTTTATTACAGCTCACAATCAATTTGCTATTAATGCAATTAGATTTAGTGCGTTGGATTATCTGCTAAAACCTGTTAATTCCGATGAATTAATAGCTGCCGTAAATAGAATACCTGTACAAAAAACTGACAGCAAAAATTTTGATGTACTGATAAATAATATTAAACAAATAAAACAATCAAACAAAAAAATAATACTGAATACTGCAAAAAATATTTTTATTTGTAATGTAAATGATACAATCCGATGCGAGTCGGACCAGAGCTATACGACAGTATTTCTGAAAAATGGAGAATCTGTACTTATTTCAAAAAGCATAAAAGAGTTTGAAGAAATGCTTAAGGACTTTGACTTTATTCGTGTTCATCGTTCTCATCTTGTCAATATCAATCATATTAATAAAATTAATAAAAGTGAAGGCACTTATTATTTAGTGAGTGATAAAATTAATATTCCTATTGCATCAGCCAGAAAAGATGAAATACTGAAAATTATTGCCTCTTTATAATAAACAATAGATATTATATAAGTTAACTTATTTACAAATAAATTTATGAAATATTGTAACAAAACCGAAGTTGGAAATTGGAAGATGGAGGTCAGAAAAATCGCAAATTTCAAACATCTAACATCTAACATTCTTGGTGTTGCTAACGGAGGGGATATTAATAACTTCGTCAGTTTCAACCGTGATTAATTTTATTTATTGTTTTACACTTTCAAGTTGTTGCGAACCCCAGTTGATAGCAACACCATGTTAGGCAGTGTACTATTTATTTTGAAATACTATGTTTTTCTTAGGATTCCTTCTATTATCAAATAAGCTAATAATATATACTTTGCTGTTTTCAAATTTATAATAAATACTTGTCTGCTTACTAAAGACACATTTTCTGACATTTTTCCTTTTATTCGTCAAGCTAAAAGTTGTGGATTTCGAGAAATTAAATCAAGTGTCTTATCAAACTTTTGAAAAAATATTCTCAATTCTTTTCAGTCCAATTTGTTTCAAAGTAATCAATTATTATTTTAAGATTACTTTCTGCTTCATCTGACCATAAAACATTATAACCACTTTTCATAATTTTTTTTAACTTTGGAATGAGATGTTATTCTTCCGTTTTCAATATCATTAAGCCCATTTTCGATTGAATGTCTTTCAACTTCTGAAATTGTGTCCCACCAGTCAGTTGTGGTCTTAGGATTATTTATTAAATACTTTATCTTCTCAAGTATTGTTCTGTCTTGAAGTCCAAGTATCCATTCTATAATATTAAGTTTTTCTGATTGAATATTTGCTGTATTCATAAATAATTATTTTTTTTCAAATATAAGAAAAAATCAATTACGCAACACAGAAAAAAGTATGCTGCCTAACATCCAGCTTCACTAATCTATACTGCAAACTGTTAAAAGTTGCGTTTTATTAAAACAAATTGTCAAATTGTTATATTGTTCAATTGTTAAAAAAAATCAATACTGTGTGCATTTCAAACAACAATTAAACAATTTAACAATACAGCAATAATTAGATATTTTACGCATTTTATTACCGTGCTTAGTATAATACAATAATATAAAATAACATTAACTATTGTTAATTGAATAAAAACCCCCTTCGTAAAATAAAATCATAGCTGCGTAAAATAAAACCGTAGTTATACGGAATTGCCGTTAAATACTAATATTTTACTGTTTATATTTGTACCTCTTTAAAGGGTTTTGAAATTTTTTAAGGTGTTTATATTTAATAAGAAAAAAGGAAAACTGAAATTCTATTTCAGTACAATAAGTAAAATTTGTAAAATACAATTATGAGAAAAGGATTTAAGGAATATTCAGAACGACTAAAACGGCTTGTTGCTATTATAAAACTTAAAAATAGCGGTAATGCCGAAACAATAGCTAAAAGATTTGATATTAGCGGACGGCAGGTTTATAATGACATCAATTATTTAAAAACGGAATACAATGCACCTATTGTTTTTAATCGTTCCATTAATAGTTATGAGTTTTGCAATACAGATTTTGAAATTGAAATTTTTGAAGTAAGAAAAAGTTGTAAAAATAACTAATGTCTTAGTTTCTGAAAGATGAAATTTTTAAGAAAATAATAAATAAAATTAGTATTAACCTTAAAACTAAAACCTATGAAAAAACTATTTGCATTATTAACTATAGTAGTACTGGGTGTTGCAGTTATTTTTCATTCTTGCAAAAAAGATGATAAAAACAACAATGAAAATAATGATAGTAATAAAAATACCACACAAGCTACTTGTAGCGATGAAATACAAAATCAAGGAGAGACGGGTGTTGATTGCGGCGGTCCTTGTCCTGCTTGCGAACATTGGACAAAGCAAACAAGTAGCGTGGCTTCTTGTTTTTATTCTGTTTTCTTTACCGATGCTAATACTGGATATATTGCTGGTCTTGGCGGGAAAATTCTAAAAACGACTGATGGCGGAACAAACTGGTCAGCACAAACAGTCGGAACACAACATTTATTGTCTATTTTCTTTATTAATGCTAATTTAGGATATATTGCTGGATGTGGTGGAACAGTTTTAAAAACAACAAACGGAGGTATTAATTGGGGTGGTAAACAATTAAGTGGAGGCAATGATTTAACTTCTATTTACTTTGCCGATGCGAATACAGGATATGCTGTTGGCTACAATGGAACAATTGCAAAAACAACAGACGGAGGAACCAATTGGTCAGAAACAGGTAATCCGCCTTATGATAGAATAAATTCCGTCTATTTTATTGATGCAAATATAGGATATATTGTTGGTGGTTATTACAGTACCTTAATTTGGAAAACCACTAATGGAGGCAATGATTGGACTCAACAATCCGGAGCAAGTGATTTAGCTTCCGTTTATTTTACCAATGCAAATATAGGATATGCAGTTGGGTTACAAGGGCAAATAATAAAAACCACAAACGGGGGCTCGAACTGGACAGCACAAACAAGCGGAACTACAAATGATTTAACTTCCGTTTACTTCATTGATGCTAATATAGGATATGTTGTAGGTGATATTAATACCACAACAAATATGGGAATAATTTTGAAAACCACAAACGGAGGCACTAACTGGACAGTTCAAAGTAGCGGAATCGCTAAAAAATTACATTCAGTATATTTTATCAATGCAAATACAGGTTGTATTGTAGGCGATTGTGGTACAATTTTAAAAACAGGTAATTAAAGAGTAATAGAAAATAAATAAAAATAACAAACAATAAAATTAATATTAACCTTAAAAATTAAAAAATCATGAAAAAAATATTTACATTAATGGCTTTAGCAGCATTGGGAACAGCACTTGTTTTCCATTCCTGCAAAAAGGATGATAAAAATAATAACAGCAATAGCAATAATAACAATACCACACAAGCTACATGTAGCGATGGAATACAAAACCAGGGAGAAACAGATGTTGACTGCGGAGGACCCTGTGCATCGTGTGATGAAAAATACCTTTGTACCGGAAAAGGTTCAAATAGTTATTTTCCTTTAAAGGAAGGTAATTATTGGATTTGGACAAGTAGTATGTATGGAATTATTAAGCATTTAATTACGGAAAAAGTGATGGATGGTGTTACACCTTATTACCATTGTGAAGAATATGTGCAAAATATTCAAATGTCAGATTGGTATTATAGGGTTGACCCCAATGGAGATGTTTATTATTCAACTAATCCAAATACCAGCGGCAGTTATTCTCTCAAAGTACCCGGTAGTCCATACATTAATCAAAAATGGAAAAGTGGTACGGATAGCATGCGGGTTACTTCTTTAAACGCTTCTTATAATACCACGAAATGTAATTATACCGGTTTATTAGAAATAAGTGTGAAGTATGCTGGTGATGTTGCAAATAATTATTATGAGATAATATATTATAAAAAAGGTATTGGTTCAATTTATAATGGTGATGCTAATTTAACCGGCGTAAATTTGAATTAAATGAAATAGGGGCGTGCCTTTAAACTAAAAAACCGAAAAAAATAAATTAAATAATATGAAAAAACTATTTACTCTCTTCGCTTTTCTTGTTCTTTGCAATTTTTTTGTTAATGCACAGTGGACACAACTTTCCACAAAAACAAAATCCGATTTAGATTGTATAAACATTGTAAACAATACAATATTTACAGGAGGTGATTCGCTCAGAAAAACAACTAATAATGGAACCTCTTGGGCAAATTATCCTTGGGGTTTAGCAAGTTACTTGTACGACATCCACTTTTTTGACGGAAATATTGGTTTGTCAACAGGAATGTATATAATGAGTAATGCATTAGGCATTTTAAGAACGACTAATGGAGGTCAAATGTGGGAAGCTGTTTATGAAGAAAGCACTTCTGGTTTCTCTCAATTGAATTCATTTTCATTTCCTTCTTCATCAATAGGTTATGTTGCAGGAGAAAGAAGTATCGGTAATGGAGTAATTTTTAAAACTATTAATGGAGGGTTATCATGGAATGAATTGAATACGGGAGCAAGTGTGGAATTAAAATCTGTATTTTTTACATCTAATACAACCGGATTTGCTGTTGGAAGCAATACAATTTTGAAAACCACGAATGGCGGTTCAACATGGAGCAGTACAGCCGTAAATAGCTATTTGACCTCAATACATTTTTGCAATAGTTTAATAGGTTACACATCAGCCGATGGGGATGCTACATTAAAAACTACTGATGGCGGGAATACTTGGAATGATTTAAAATTCTATTCAAGTGGACCAATATATGCATATAATAAAGATACAGTTTTTGTAGTTGCTAATAAAAGTTTATATATAACCAGAGATGGTGGTTTATATTGGGAACGTTTTATTACGCTTAATAATAATAATATAAATAAAATTTACTTCAATAATACCGATGGTTACCTTGTTTGTGATACTGGTAAATTGTATAAAACAACAAACTTTGGCGGGTATTCCGCTCCTATTACTTCATTTAGTTTTGATGATACTTATTTCTGTAAAGATTCACTTGTGAATTTTCTGAATATTTCTAAACCCTCTTATACATTCACATGGAAACTTAACGGAAAATTTTTAGCCAATACATATAATACTTCTTACACATTTACAAACCCAAGCCAGAACGATACAATAACTTTAATATCATATAACGGACATTATTATGATTCGTTAACTAAAATAATTTATGTTCAATCTTCTTTGGATTTTACTTTAAATACCACGCAGGATAAAGATACAATTTGCCCGAGTACTTCCGCTAATATATCGGTTTTAAATTCTGTAAGTGGTGTTACTTATCAATTAAGAAATGGCACAACAAACATAGGTTCTTCAAAAAGCGGAAATGGAAATACATTAATTTTTAATACAGGCAATATAACATCTACAACTACTTTCAATATACTTGCTACTAAAACCAATTCATGTGGGAGCAAACAGAAAACCGACTATCATATTATTGTTGTGGCTGCACCAAATAAAACTTTAACTGTTTCAGCAGTAAAACCTGTTGTCTGTTATGGCGATTCAGCATTTATAACCGTTGCCTTATCGGAAATTGGTTTTACTTATCAACTAAAAAATGGCTCAACAAATGTAGGAACACCGGTAAAAGGAAATGGTGCAACAATATATTTAAAAACCGAAAAAATAACTGCAACGGTTACTTTTAGTGTGTATGTTACAAATAAATTTGGTTGTTCGGCAACTTTAAGCCAAACTCAACAAGTTACCTACAGAAATTATACTGTTGGTTTTCAAACAAGCATAGGCGGATATTATGTGGGGGACACTATTTCATTAAGTAATACTTCAACTGCAGATAATTATGTTTGGATTTTCGATTCAACAGCTTCAAAAAACATTGATTCGTCAAATGTACCAAATGGAATAAAGTATGACTCAACTGGAAGAAAAACAATCCGATTGATTGGAATAACAAACGAAGGATGCAGAGATACCATTGATAAAGAAATTTTTATATTTAATAAAGCACCTTATGGGCAAGTTACAGCTTGTTCTTTTGATTCATTGAAAAAACTAATATCTCCCGAAAAAATAACAGCTATACATATTGATGAAAAACAAAATGTTTATATTGCCAGTGTAAGAATGACAAATAAAGGCAGTTGTTATGTTGATGGTTCTTCAGATGATAATTTTGTTTTTCAAAAATTCGATTCACATGGAAATTTATTATGGGAAAAGATACCAGATCATTATAAGCATGGAGGATGTTCTTATTCTTTCATATCATCTATTGCAAATGATGATGAAGGGAATGTGTACATTGCTGGAACATTTAATAGATTTTTAGCTATAGATACTGTTTCTGTTTTAGCTGGAGAAGATTCAGATAATGGATGTGGACAACTATTTGTAATAAAATACAACTGCAAAGGAGATTTCAAATGGATAGTTTATTCTAAAGATGGCTGTGATATATATGGTAGAACTGTAATTGGAATTTCAGATTTAAAATATTATAATAATAATTTATATTTTGCTTGTTCAGGATATAATGCTTCTAAATCGTTAATCCAGGCAAATAATACCGCCTTTCCTCCTCCAACCGGAAATTTTTATAAAATGTCAAAAAATGGAATGATTATAAAAAAATATTTTTCTAATTATATTGATAGCTTAAAAAGATATAATGATGCATGGTGGCATAACTCAGGTTATGAAGATGCTTATACTTATGAAATTGCCCCTAAAATAAAATTTACAAATAACAACTTGATTTATTTATATAATTCGCAAAGAGTATATTTACTTGATACTTCGTTTAATTTTATAAAAAGAACATTACTTTTTGGCACTACTCCAAATTCACTGGATGTTCCATTACTTATCTTTGATAATAAAAATAATTTTTACACTTCTATTTCATGGGATTTAACAGGTAAGGGATGTAATCCTTTGTCATTACCGGGCAAACAAATCAAAGGCAATTTGTTATCCAAATACGATTATAACGGAACCCTTATATGGAATAATATTAATCCTTATTTTTCAGCAAATGGACTTGAATTTTCCAATGACTCAAATTTAATTTTATACGGTAGCTATAATGATTTTTTGTCAATTAATTCCCAAAATAAAAATGTTTATGGTGAAACAGGAAATTCAACTAAACAGACAGCATTTATATCATTAATTTCTAATAGTGGTAATTTGCAATGGATAATGCCGACAGGATTTGTTAACATCCAGTCTTATGGTGGCACTTATACTGATTATAAAATGCTAATGACAAGTGATAATTTTGGTATGAAATATTTTACAGGGTCAACAAATTATAAATTTGGATTTGGTAATGATTCTATTAATAAAGGATTTTGTGACCCATTGAAATACACATTGTTTTTAGCAAAATTTTCTGATGATGGAACTTGTATTAATCAGCCTATTGATAGTAGTTGCAATATTATCCCAACTAATATTGAAAACAAAATATTTAATAAAAATCAAATAAATATTTATCCAAATCCTGCAAACACTCAAATAACAATAGAACTCCCGCAAACAACAAAACAAAGCACAATAATAATTTATAATATAAGTGGAGAAGAAACGATAAAGGCAAAAGGTATAAGGCAAAAGACAAAAGTGGATATTAGTAATTTACAAAGCGGAATTTATTTTATAAAAATTGTAAATGAGGACGGAGTGAGTGTGGGGAAGTTTATAAAAAATGAATAATTAATAATTGAAAAGAAAAAAGCGAGGCAAGTGTGTGTGAATCTCCTCTTGAGAGTAATGGCACTAACATAAGCTATTATTTGTATTTTTTGTATTTTCCTTGTTTAGTGATTCTTGGATATTTTCTCCATTTTTTTCGTTTTGGCAATATCTCCTTTCTTATTA
>JBAZBZ010000020.1 GCA_041671145.1 Bacteroidales bacterium
AACTTCACGATGCTCATCTTTAACCGCTGGGGAGAATTGATTTACAAAACCAATGATTTAAACAGTCCTTGGAACGGAAGGTATAACAACACAGGCGATTTGGTTGAGGTAGGTGTTTATGTTTACAAGGTTGTTGTGAAAGAAATGGACGATGGTCCTAAACATGAATTTATTGGCAGGGTGAGTGTTATTAGGTAAATGAATAATGAATGCTGAACCATTGGCTGCTTTGGGGTTTATATCTGTGATTGCACTTCAAAATAATTATTTTTAAACCAAAAAGCCAGATTTATCAATGCTATCATAACCGGAACTTCAACAAGAGGACCAATAACAGCAGCGAACGCTTCACCTGAGTTCATTCCGAAAATCGCAATAGCAACGGCAATAGCAAGTTCAAAATTGTTGCTTGCAGCAGTAAATGATAATGTAACGGATTGTCTATAAGTAGCACCTATTCTTTTACTCATGAAAAAAGAAACTAAAAACATCACTATAAAGTAGATAAGTAGTGGCATTGCAACTAATACAACATCGAGTGGAATTTTGACAATATATTCTCCTTTCAGAGAAAACATAACAACAATAGTAAATAGAAGCGAAATAAGAGTTACGGGACTTATTCTGGGAATAAATTTAGTATGATACCATTCTTTGCTTTTAATACGAATTAATAAAAACCTTGTCAGGAAGCCCGCAATGAAAGGAATACCAAGATAAATAAAAACACTTTTGGCAATCTGGCTTATAGTAATATTTTCAACTACATTATTTGTAGGTATTCCAAAATAGCCGGGAAGTACTGCAATAAAAAAATAAGCGTAAACAGAAAAGAAAAGCACCTGAAAAATACTATTAAAAGCAACCAATCCAGGCGCATATTGCGTATCACCTTTTGCAAGATCGTTCCAAACAATAACCATTGCAATACAACGTGCAAGACCTATCATTATTATTCCATACATATATGGAAGATTGGAATTATTTTCGCCAGGAAATAATTTGAAAAATAAAATTGCAAGTGCAAACATCAGAACCGGTCCTATAATCCAGTTTTGTATCAATGAAAGTGATAATATTTTCCAATTGCGGAACACATCACCGAGTTCTTCGTATTTTACTTTTGCAAGCGGAGGAAACATCATCAGAATGAGACCAATTGCAATAGGAATATTTGTTGTACTTTCGGGCGAAGATTTAAGCGAATCCCAGAATTGTGCAATAGAAGGAAATAAATATCCCGATAAAACTCCTGCAAACATTGCAAGAAAAATCCATAATGTTAAATAGCGGTCTAAAAAATTAAGTCGTGTTTTCATTTTAAATTATTTTATTTTGTAGCAGAAACAGTAATACTACAAATTCCTATATTTCCATTTTTAAAACTTTCAATTTCTTCATTATTCAAGTAGTTTGCAAGAATACCGGCAGGAATTGAAATTTCTTTTTGTTTATGAACCTTAATATTTTTAAAGCCATTGTTCTTTATTATTTCAAGATATTTGTTCATTTCAACAGCACCCGAAACACAACCCGCATACATCTCAGCATCTTTGCGTAACCGTTCCGGCAATTTACCTTTAATAACAACATCCGAAACGCAGAAATGACCATTGGGCTTTAGAATCCGCATTATTTCAGCAAACGCTTTATTTTTATCTGGGACTAAATTCAGTACGCAGTTCGATACAACAACATCAAAACTGTTATCAGATAAAGGCATTTCTTCAATATCTCCTTTAATAAATTCAATGTTCTTATAACCAAGTTTTTTATTGTTTTCGATTGCTTTTTGTAACATAGCATCGGTAAAGTCCAAACCCGTAATTTTACCTGTTTCACCAACTATTGCACGAACAACAAAGCAATCGTTGCCGGCACCCGAACCCAAATCCAAAACACTGTCACCTTTTTTAATATCAGCAAACTCCGTAGGTAAACCGCAACCCAAGCCAATGTCGGCATCTGGATTATATCCTTCGAGTTTATCGTAGTTTTCGCTAAAAATAGTATAATCAACATCACCGCAACAACCTGTTGCGCCACAGCATGAAGATTGATTCTGCCGTTTCGATTGCTTTGCAATTTCGCTGTACTTGTTTTTTACAAGTTCTTTTAAATTTATTTTTTTCTTCATTTTTTTTATTTTAATAAACCATCCACAAGTTTAATTTTCCTGTTTCCAAATTCTGTAGCCAATGGGCTGTGTGTAACCATAAGAACAGTTATTTTTTCTTCCTTATTTATTTTTCTTAAAAGTTTCAGGATGTCGGTTGAAAGTTCGGGGTCTAAGTTTCCTGTTGGTTCATCCGCTAGTATCAATGAAGGAGAATTGACTAATGCTCTTGCTATCGCAACCCTTTGCTGCTGTCCGGCAGAAAGTTCTTTTGGTAAATGATTTTTTCGGTTTTCCAAATCCACTAATTGAAGTAGCGCAGATGCTTTTTTATATTTTTCATCTTTTGAAAGTTTTGAAATAGCTAATGGCAACATCACGTTTTCTATTGCTGTAAGATATGGAATCAAAGCAAAACTTTGCATTACAAAACCGATATTTTTTTTTCGAAAATCAGAAAGTTTTCTATCCGAAGCTAAAGTTATATCAAAACCTTTAATATTTATCTGACCGGAAGTTGTTTTTATTAAACCTGCTAAAGATAAAAGCAATGTAGTTTTACCCGAACCTGAAGAGCCGGTAATGGTAACAAAGTCACCTTCGTTTACTTCAAAACTTACATTATTTAATGCGTCAACAGTTCCATCTTTATGCTGATACTTTTTGCAAAGATTGGTTGTTTTTAAAATCATATTATACCTCCTGCATATTTTCAAAAGGTTCAATTCTTCCGGCAAGATATGACGGAATTAATGAGCCTAATAATGAAACTCCAATTGAAATCACTAATGAAACAATAATTAAGCTTGGTATTGGTTTGACAGATAATCCTGCGAGTTCGGGACCCAACCACATTCCCACAAAAGTTCCAAGAATGTATCCTATTATTCCACCTAAAGCACCTAATACAAATGCTTTTGCTAAAATTATTTGATAAATAATAGTTTTGTTAAAGCCAATCATTCGCAGCATACCAATTTCTTTTCGGCGCTCATTAATGTTTGCCCACATAAAATTTCCGATAGAAATACCACCAACAAAAATAATAATGATTAAAAATATCAGCGAAATCTTATTCATCATTTTATTGGTTTGAATTTGTGTAGAAACTATTTGTCCGATTGTTGTCACTCTTGTGTCGGGCAGAACATTTCGTAATTTACCGAGAAGTCCGTCAGTTATAGCATTACAGCAGCCCATTATTTCAATGGCACTTACCTGTCCTTGTATTTTTAATATTTCCTGAGCTTTGCGAAGATGTATAAAAATTCTATCGTCGTCAACAGTACCTGTTTCATTAAGGATTCTACTCACTTTAAATTTTTCTCCTGATATTTCAACTTCTTTTCCTTCAGATAATTTAAGTTTACTTGCTATTGCCGAGCCAATCAAACATTCATTTGTACCCAATGAATCAATCGCTTTGCGTTGTAATTTTTCATTTATATAACCCCGACTTTGATTTGCGGCATTTGTTGGGGCACAACTTGTCTTAAGCTCATTTCCCAACAAGCCCGATTGCTGCCATAAGGGTTTGGAAGTAATTTCATTTTTCGGTAAAATTCCTGTGAGAACAACATTTTCATTTCCTATTTTTATGCGGCGTGTTAATTTCGGAGATAAATTATCAACTCCCTGAAGATTGGAAGAACCAATTCTGTCAACGTATTCTTCGGGCATGGTAGGAGCATCAATATCGGCAGAGTAGTAATTGTCAACATTGGATGCCTGAGGCAATACCAAAATATTTGCTCCAAGATTATCCAGATTTATGGCAACTGCTTTTTCAGACACAACCGAAATTGACCTTATGCCAACAATCACAGCAATGCCCAAAGTTATAGCAAGTAAACCAGAAGTTAATTGCGATTTGTGTTGTTTAAACTCAAGCCAAACAAGTTTTCTGATATTCATTTATTTGAATTTTATAAGTAATTGAAAGTTTTTTTTGGGGCTGTTTTATTTATTTGATTATTTTTTTGGACCACATCCTTTGCTACTGCCTCCTGGACAACAACCGCCGCTCTTTATAACTTTGCTTGCAGAAGTCGTAAGTGCAGATTCAAGAACAACACCTTCATACTTATCAGCAATTTGTCCTGCCGAATTTATGACTAATGTAATTGTTTTATCGTTCAGGGAAGTAACTCCGATTTTTGTTAAAAATGCCGACTCTTTACTGTCAGAATAATCTATTTCAACAACTGCGGGTTTTGATGCGATTTTAGAACTTGCTGCTTTGCAATTAGCAATAATTGTTTTTTTATCAGTCAAGCCCTTTTTTGAAATTACAATAAATACTGGTTTTTTTTCTGATAATACAGAAATAATCTCTTCCTCTTTAGGAGATGGAACTGACTTAATTAAAAGGTCGGTTGTGACCTGATAAGAAGGAAAGCCGGCAACAGGAATTCCTTTAGATGATATTACAACAATAAATGGAACGGGAACACTTGCAATGCCTAATTTTGTTACCAAACTGCTATTTGTAGCTTCGTCTTTGTTCATTTGAACAATAATTGATTTCGACACTTTCCCATTTGCTTCTTTTGCAATTTCAACTACTTTATCCAAACCTGTTGCACCGGTTCCTGTAATTACAAGAAATACTACTTTGCGGTCTTTTTTAGCTTTATCAAGAGCGGCAGTTGGATTGCTGCTTGAAATTAATTCGTTACCAGCAGTTTCGGTTTTCTTATTTATATCGTTAACCGACATAGTATTTTTGGAATTTACATTTCCGCATGAATAAAGCGAAAAAACAAAAAAAGCTAAAACGAATACTTTAAGTTTTTCATTCAGCAAGGCATTGAAGTTTGATTTTCTCATTTTGTAATTTATTTAAAGTTAGTGAATAATTATTTGCATTTACATAAAAATGAACTAATAGAATTGTTAAAAAAATTGTTAAATGATTTTTTTATTTTACCAAGCTTCTTCATGTCCAAGCAATAGTGTATTTTCAATCCATCAATAGTACCTTTGATAATACCTGTTTCTTTAAGGTCTTTTAAATGTTGCGATACTGTTGTTCGGCTTAAAGGTAAAAAGTCGGAAATGTTTCCGGTTCGGATTTCCTTTTTCTTTGCAAGAAGCTGAATTATGGCAATTCGCGCAGGGTGTGAAAGCAGCTTTGCAATACATGCAAGGTCTTGCTGTTTTTTGCTAAATTCTTCCGATTTGTTATTGGTCATAAATTTAATGTTTAATGTCGCAAACATACGACATTAATTCTACTAAAACAAATATTTTTGAAATATATTTTTTATCAGAAAATCCAATTAAACAAAAAACCCACAATCATAATCCCGACACCAACAATACCGATAAATGTCAAAATCAAAGGGGGTTTTAAAACTTTTCTAAGAATTATCATTTCGGGAAGCGACAAGCCAATCACAGACATCATAAAAGCCAATGCAGTTCCAAGTGATGCACCTTTTTCAATTAATACAGAAACTATTGGAATAATTCCTGCCGCATTTGAATACAAAGGAATACCGATAAGGACAGACAACGGAACGGAATACCACACATCTTTTCCCATAATGGCAGCCATGAAATCTTCGGGAACATAACCATGTGCACCTGCACCAACAGCTATACCCAAAGCTACGTAAATCCATACTTTTTCGACAATTTCTTTTACGGCAGCATAACCCATTTGTATTCGTTGTGCAATGCTTATTTTTTCTTCTTCAATATTATTTTTACCCATTTTTGTTTCATAAACCCATGGCTCAATCCATTTTTCGAGTTTAAGTTTTCCAATAATCCAGCCGGCAATTATCGCTATCAGCAATCCTGTTCCAACATATATTAATGCTACTTTTAATCCAAACATACCATACAAAAGCACAACTGCCACTTCGTTTATCATTGGTGATGCAATAAGAAATGAAAAGGTAACTCCAAGAGGAACGCCGGTTTCAACAAATCCAATAAATAATGGTATTGCAGAACAT
This sequence comes from Bacteroidales bacterium, assembly GCA_041671145.1. NCBI lineage: Bacteria > Pseudomonadati > Bacteroidota > Bacteroidia > Bacteroidales > Bacteroidales bacterium. Next base: position 6,082 of record JBAZBZ010000020.1, read on the forward strand.
GAACAAAAAGGAGTAACAATACCAAGCATTGAAGCTATGACATTTCCGGTAAATGTTTTCTTTCCTTCCAGTGCTTTGCGTGTACGTTCTGGAGTAAAAAAAGTACGTATAATGCCAACAAAGAAAATTATCAGAGTAAGCAATAATATTACTTTCGGAAATTCAAAAACAAAAAATCTTATTGTCTCTGTAAGGTGCTTTTCTTTTGTCATTCCAACCACAGAAAAAACTAACCAATCAGTGAAAGGTTGTAAATAATGATAAACCAAGTACCAAAACGGCAAGAGTAATAATGGTAAAATAATTTTAATTTTATTCGTGCTAAAAAATAAGGTTCTCATAATATCAACCTTTAAAATAGAAAATGTATATATAATAAAACCCTATAAAAATAAATACCACAGCTATGACGCGGCGAAACCATCTTTCAAAAATCTTTATATTGTTGTAAAAACTCCCGATGCTCGAAATGCTGAAAGCAAGAAGATAAGCAACTATTATCACCGGTAATCCTGTGGCAGCTGCAAATACGAAAGGCAGAAATAATCCCGATGTGCTACTGATAGTCATTGGAATTAACATGCCGAAATATAAGACACCGCTGTATGGACAAAATGCGAGTGCGAATACAATTCCCAATAATAAAGCACTCCACCAATTGTTTTTTTGCTTTTTGTTCTGCAAGCGTTCACTTAATTTTCCGAAACCCAGAAAATTTATTTTTATAAAATCGAACATTAAAATACCAACAATAATAAGCAATGGACCTAAAAACTTTTCGCCATTGAGTTGAAAAAATTTAGCGATATGAAATTTGCTGGCACCGAAATAAAGTACAACACCAATTGCAGTATAACTGATAGCTCTGCCAAGTGTGTACCATAATCCGTTTAAAAAAATATTTCTTCTGTTTGCAATGTCTTTACTGATGAATCCTATTGCAGTAATATTTGTAGCAAGCGGACATGGGCTAATGGCAGTCATTATTCCTAAAACAAATGCCGATAGTATAGGCATATTAGAGCCATCCAGCCAATTATGTATAAATTCCATTTTACTTATTTTAAAAGTATTTCGATTTTGGTTTTAAGTTCTAAAATAAAAATTTCGGGATTATGAATTTTTTGGAAAGCCCAGTTTGTAAGGTCTTCGGTTTTTAATTCTGTTTTATTGGTATAAGTTGTAAGAGCCAGAGTTGCACCAAAAGCATCGTATTTATTCGCTATTTCTTTATTTATGGGTAATTCACAATCCAAAACATATAAATCAATAATACCGGAATCTATTTCATTTTTGAAATATTCATTCAGCGTTTTTCGAACATTAGCTTCTATTGAAAAACATGTATTGCATCTATGCGTAATATGAAAATACAATACTTTCAATTTTAATTTCTTTGGATTATTTGAAACTACTGTATCGGCAGTTTTCTGAGTAAATCCTTGAAAAGAGAGAAAAAGTCCGAGAATAATTACGACTATGTTCTTCATATTTTGTACTTTTTATTATTCTGTTTATAATCAATAAGCATTATATAAGTTAGCCCTAATATTATTTATTTTGAAAATATTTATATTTTTTTCTTGCCACTAAGACACAAAGGCGCTAAGTTTCACAAAAAGAAACTACAAACCACAAACTTTATTTCATTTTAAATATTCTGAAATTTTATTTTTTAATATTTCAATAAATCGCTCTTCTTTATTCTTAGCAAATTTGAAACCAGCTCCTGTTAAATCGGCAGTTGTTTCTTTTCCTTTGTAAACACGGGTAACAAATAAACCCGAACCAAATGCCTGATATTTTTCGGATATTTTATTATTTACTTCATCATCTACATTTAATATTTGCCGTTTTATTCTTCCTTGTTTAAGTTCGGCAGCAAAATAAGTGTTCAGTGTTTTTGTTGTTGCTTTTTCAATAGCAACACAAGATGGACAGCGGTTTGTTACATGGAAATTATAAACCAGAACCGCAGGTAAATCACCTTTGGTATTAGTTCTGATGATTTTATTCTTTTCATTGGCATTAACAGAAGCAGAATCCTTTTTTAATGGATTGGAAGTTGTATCTTTTAGTTCAATCGCATTAGTGTCAGATTGACTTGTTGGGGTTTTATCGGTTTTACATGAGCTGCAACCATAAATATATGTTAGCACAAATAAAATAATTAGAACTCCAAAGAGATTTTTTATTTTCATTGCAAGTGAATTAATGTTTTTTATTAATTTTCATTTCGTTATTTCTATAATTCACGAAATATTTATGAACATATTTATTTTAAAAATTCATTTAAAAGTAGTTTGGCGATTTTCCAGTTTTTGCGATTAATACAATATTTTATTTTGGGCGGTTGTATATTGCCCTGAATTAATCCCGAATACTTTAATCCTTTCAGATGTTGCGAAAGTGTTGAACGCGCAATTGGAATATCGCCAATCATTTCGCCGCTTGTACAGCAAGAATTAAGACCATTTAGCTTTTCGAGAATATAAACTCTTGCCGGATGACTTAATGCTTTTGCAATGCGTGATATTTGCTCATGTTGTGCCGTAAACTTAGGTTTTGCAGCCATAATGTTATTTGTTTTTTTCGATGATTTCTTTAATCTCTTTTATTGACGGAACTCTTCCGTTTAAAACAACTTTTCCGTTTATTACAAGTCCGGGTGTGCGCAATATACCATAAGACATTATTTTCTGAATGTCATCAACTTTTTCAACATCAGCAGCAACATTCATTTCGGCTAATGCATTAATAACGGCTTTTTCGAGTGATTTGCAATTTGCACAACCCATGCCTAATATTTTTATTTCCATATTTTATATTTTTTACATTAAAGAAAATCATTTCGCAAATATACGAAATGTTTAAAATATAAAACAATTTAACAATTTATTTTAGCAAAAGTCAAATTTTTAGCTATTTACAGTATATTCATGAATTATTCTATCTGCAAATTATATAAAAAATTCTCTACTTTAAACTATTTTAATCTCCCGAACTATAATACAAGATTTTAATTTTTCTTTCAAAAGAAGCTTTGGGGTTATAAATTGAATTTTTAGTATCGTAATAATTATCGCTTACATTCTTTGGTGCGGCTTCCTCTCCGATGGGTTCTTCGATGAATTGAATTTTACCTCCGTTTTCTGCTTTGTCATTCATGTATTTTACAAACACTCCGTTTTTATAAATATATAAATAATTAATCAAACTTGAAATTCTTCTTTTTGCAAGATGTTTGTTGTATTCATTTGTTGTAAGAGGGCTGCAATAACCTTTAACCGTTACCTTACAAGTTTTTCCGGTTTTCAAATCTTTTAAAAGTAATTCGCAAAAAAGATTAAGTTTACTATATCCTTTCTCGACATATTCGGTAAAAAAATCATCAATATCTTTTTCGGCTTTTACTTTATTTATGCTATCGAGTCCTGCCGAATATTCTTTTTTATATTTGGGAATTAAAGCAATATAATCTTTGTATGTTGTTTCATAATCCTTATTAGTTGTATTTACCCACGTTTTTTTATCGGGCTCGTCATTATGAAAATAAAGTGTGAGAGGTAATAAATCAACAATGCGTTTTTCTATTTTTATAGTATCTTCAATAACTGTAACAACAGTATTTTTTTTCACTGTATCAACTTCAACTTTTTTTATAATCTTTTTTTCCCATTTGTAAATATCGTAGCAACATGTTTCGCCTTTTATGAAATACGAACCCGGTCGGTTTGAAGTAAAATATCCACTTGTATCATTTTTATAAACAATAAAATAAAAATCATTATAGCTTGTATTTATGGGGCTTTCCATGTTTTTAGGTTCATTCCATTTTGTCAAACTTCCTTTTGCTTCATAAACATCGAGATTGCCCATTCCTTTGTGTCCGTTTGAACTGAAATAAAGGGTTTCTGTTGTTCCATTATAAAAAGGAGTTATTTCATCATCGGGAGTATTTATTGTTTTGCCAAGATTAACGGGCTCGGAGCATTCGCCTTTTTTTGAAATTATTGTGTGCCAAATATCCATTCCGCCTTCACCTCCCGGTCGGTCAGAAACAAAATATAAAACATATCCTTTATCTGTATTCACTGCTGAGGGCTGTGTTGCAGTATATCCTTTTGAATTCACATTATCACTTAATCTCATTGGTGGAAGCCATTTCCCATTTTTATAATCGCAGTAATAAATTTCGCAAATAAATTTCGAAGTATTTGTTTTATTGCATCGGGTAAAAAATATCCTTAATGTTTTCGGCTCATAAGTTATGTTTGCGTTATTGTCAACTTTATTATTTATTTTGTTATCATCCAATTCTTCTGCGACATTCCAGTTTACCAAATGATATGTTGATTTATATATTTTAATGTAATCTTTTGAATAGCCAGTACTAAAATTATTTTCATTACTTTCCGGACGCAGCGATGAAAATTCAAGAGTTGTATCATTAAGTTGAAAGGCGCCAAATTCAGAATAAGGCGTATTAATATTGCCATCGAGATGGCTAATGATATATGGCTGCGGATTTTTCAAATATTTAATTGCACTATCACATGCATCTATTTCCATCTTGGAATTTTCAACCAAATGTTCTTTATTATTTTTATTTTTTTCATAATATTTTATAAATTCCAATTTAGCTGTTTCGTATTTACCATTGCTTTTTAACATTTGTGCATACCAATATAAGCTTTCGGGGTACTTGCCGGCAGTATCTTTTTCAATTACGTATTTATAAAGTTTTTCGGCAACAATATAATCGTTCCCTAGACGAGATACTTCTGCATATCTTTTAAAAGGAACTATCCACGATGAATCCTTTTTTATGTACATGTCATAATAATATATTGCTGCATAATAATCACCATTGTTAAAAGATTCATCGCCAAGTTTCAAAACTTCATAATTCTTTAACTCCTGTGAGAAACAAATATGCGTTATTCCCAAAATAAAAAGTATTATTATGAAATATTTTGAATAAACTTTAAACATTTTTTAATTATTATATAGAGTTTGTCCATAATGTCCGATTTCTTCGTTATTCTCGTTTTAAAAATCAGTCATTTACTTTAGTAAACTCCTGATTTTTAAACCTCGAAAGCCTCGAACTCGAACATTCTGAACCAAACTCTCAACTTTATATACAGACACTATATAGTCAAATTTCAAATAGAGCTTTTTATAAACTCTTTACTCTGCGTTGCATAATGCATTATATCAATTAAGTTACTTTTTGCTTGCAACGCTGAATACTTTGATATTTCCTTACCCCATGCTAAAGCATGGGGCTATTATTATTTAAACCCTAACGGGTTTTTATAAATATGTTGACTTTATATACAAACCACATAATGCTTGTCAATAATAGCATTTTAAAAATAATGAACATAAAAGTTTTTCATTTTTCAATTTTTAAATTATAAACACAAACAACAAAATGCCGAAACTTTAAACTTTAGACATTAAACTTTAAACTATTTAAATATCGAACATCGAATACTGAATGTCGAATATCGAATATCGAAGTTTTAAATAATCGGACAAGGAGTTGTTTTAATTCTTTCGAGTTTTGGTTTATTAATAATATAAATAATTGCAATTTCAAAACCCCCTTTATCTTTAGTAGCCGGAACAAATCGCGAATAATTAAAATCATAGCTCATTGTTATACTCCATTTTTTATATTCCATTCCGAGCATGAGCATTGCTGCATCTCCCATTCTTGTGTATATTCCGGCAAGTGCAGTTGTATATTCTTTGGATTTTTCTTTGATGATATATCTTCCGGCAGCACCTATTAAAAATTCCTTGTATGGCTTTTGATATTCAAAAAACAATGAAGGTAAAATATCTATTTCCTTTGTACATTTGATTTCAGCATTTCCGAATATTGAAATTCTCCTGTTCAATCTTATATCATTGTTGTAAAACAGCGATTGCTTCGGTTTTGTAATATGATACAAAGCAATGCCGGAATTTACAATAAATCTGTCTTTGGGTTTATATCGCCAGCTTCCTCCAAATGAAAGGTCGTAATAAAAATAATTATTCACGGTAAAATTTTCACCTGTACTCAAATTAGGGTCATATTTCAAACCATTCCATTGGTTATCGAAATGAAGCTTTGTATAATTTATGCTTGTTTGTGCAATTCCGGTTTCAATAGCGAGTGAGAGCAAATGAATGCTTGCTTTACTAATAGGCATGATAGCCGAAAAAGAACAATTTATCTGAGTTGTACCGTATTCGGAATCGCCGGCTTTATCAGTATTAACCGTTAGTCCCAAGCCGAAGACATCCTGTTTGAATTTTATAAAATTCAAATGCATATCGCTTGATATGGAACTTGTGGAATAAGGAACAGTAACCGAACGCCATTGTGTTCTGTTGTTTAAAATAAATCGGTGTGTCCCATCAAACATTCCTGCCTGTGCGGGATTTAGATTTAAAGGCGAATAATTGAATTGTGTAAAATGTATATCCTGCGATAAACATCTCATGATAAACAAAAGAAGAAATGATGTTAATATGTTTTTTTTTATAAGCAATTTTTTTACAATTAACGATTAACTTTTTTTATCTTATTAAAGTAATATTTCCTTTCTTAAAATATTTTTCTTTATTTACACAATAAACTTCTATGTAATAATCATAAACATCGGGTGGCAGAATTTTTCCTCTATAAAGTCCATTCCATCCTTTTTTTGTATCAGTAGTTTCAAAAACTTTTTCACCCCAACGGTCGTAAATTGCAAAATAAAGTTTTGTAATTAATCCTCCTGCCGCTCTTACGTACATGACATCATTTTTATTATCTCTATTAGGTGTGAAAGCATTGGGAATGTAAATGTATGGCTCATTGCAAATTCCTTCTTTTATTCTTATTACAACTGTATCCATTGCTGTGCAGCCAATTGTATCAGAAACAACAACTGTGTAAGTTGTATTTACACTTGGTGTTAAAACGGGATTGGGTATATTTGAATCGCTCAAACCGGTTGATGGGAGCCATTTGTATGTATAATTTGGATTATATGGAACAGCATGTAAAGTTGTATTTTGTCCAATATAAAGAGAGTGCTCGTCAGCAGTAGCGTTAACGAATACTGCATTTATTGTTATTACAACCTCCTTAGAAACAGTATCAGCAATATTGCACTTTGATGCGTCCGTTGAGATTAATGAAACAGTATATGTTCCGGAACCAGGAAAATTATGAACGGGATTTATTTCCGATGAAGTTGTGCCATCACCAAAATCCCATTTATAAGTAACCCCATTACTATAATTATCAAAACCAACATTGCTGCTGCAATCTACATTTGCAGAAAAATCAGTTGCAACAATATCATTTATAATATTTATTTTAAAAACTGCATTATTACAACCTGCAATAGGAATTGCACCACTTCTATTTGACCATGCACCCGGATTTGGGTATGTAGGAAACGAGTCGCATCCCCAACAACTCGCACAAACAGATTGAATTATATTTCCCTTTTTATCAAACCTGCTTGTACCACCATCAACGTGGTCTTGCCCGCTACTATATTTATTATTTGGGTTGGGTGAAGAATTACATGCATAAGAGTTATTGTGTTCCTCACCAAAAAAAGTAGCAAAATCCAATGATGACGCATCATCTTTCATAACCATTACATAAAAATCCTGACCATCGGTAACTTTTTGAATAGCATCGGGAGTAATATCCATTCCTTTTGTGCCTTCGTTATTGTTCCAGCCATAAACAATTCCCCACTCCCTTCCCCAGCCGGAAAGATAAATTCTGTGACATATATCAACTGCAAACGCCGTAATGGAAATATTAGGATTACCATTTCCTGTTCCAAAAACGGTTGACCAGATTATATTGGTTAGCATTTTATCAAATTTAGCAATAAACTGTCCACTATTTGGTTTTTGGTATATTGGATTATTTATAATAAGAGAATAACCTGAATTTTTTGTTTGTCCCGTAATATATACCCTATCATACCTGTCAGTTCTAACGAAATAAGCTTGGTCATAACTTGAGGCACCAAAGTACGATGATGCAATTAAATTTTTTCCATCATTAGAAATATGAGCAACAAAAGCATCAGCAGAGCCGCCGTTATATGTTTTATCATAAGCTACAGTTGAAGTTGGAAAATCAGTAGAGTTTGTACCTCCTGCAACATACACATCATAATTTCTATCCAAATCCAAAGAATAAATTGCATCATCATTAGTACCTCCAATATACGAACTCCAAACTAATGTTGTGAGATTTGGGTCCATCTTAAAAACTACACCTTCTTGTTTTCCCGACGAAGTTTGCTGAAAAGATTGTGATGTTGTTGGGAAATCAGAAGAAAAAGTACATGTTCCAACATATACATTATTTTTGTTATCAACAATTATTTCACCTCTTGCTATGTCGGCATAATTATAATATAATGAGTCATTGCCTTGTAATAAAGTTGCAAATGGAACACTTGCATTTGCTATATATGGTTTGCAGTTTATACCATCATTTCCCGAACCACTAACAAATGTAGATGCTAAAAGATTAGAGCCATCTTCGCTCAATTTTGTAATGATAATATCGCTTCCATGAAAATAGCGCAAACTATAATCCCAATCAAATGGAGCTCCGCCTTTAAAAATTTTATTGTATGCATTGGTTGTTACAGGATAGTTGCTTGAACCAGATGTTCCAAATACCAATAAATTATCAAATTCATCAACCACAAGGCTATGTGGCATATCTCCTTCATCACCTCCTAAATATGTTGCCCATAATCTTGTTGTACCTGTTGGGTTATACTTGATTATTGCAATATCGCAAATACCTCCAAAAACTTGCTGATATGCTCCTGTTGATACAGGATAACCGGTGGCAAAAGCAACGCTTCCGGCATAAACATTATTCTTATGGTCATAAGTTGCAGTAAAACCAAAGTTGTCAGCAGTTGAACCAGAATAGGTGGAAAATATCAAAGCAGGGTCAATAATTAATGTTTGTTTTTTATCATATCCATTAGGAAAGGAAAAGCTAATTGTATTTCCATTAATTATAAAGTTGCACTCAACTTTACTTTTTGCATTATTTGCTGTTTGATAAGCAAAAGGTTTTGTTTCTACAATTTGATTCACCGAAGTTTTAATAACAAGATTTCCACCGGAAGAAATAAAAATATTTTCTAATCCTTCAAAATTCAGAGAAATATCTTCCGGCTTACCTCCTGGTTTTATAATGTAATCATAAGCCAAAGTATTGTTTTGAGAACGGATTTTTAAATCAATATTAGAATATAAATTTATATATTCAACAACTTTATAATTGTTTACTTTCGGTGCCCATTTGCTTTTGTCGTTTCCAATAAAATAATTCAGATAATCGGAATTTGCTTCACTTGATTTTATTTCAATATTTCTATTGCAGTTCTGAAAGTTCATTTTGAAAGCATGAAAGTGAACAACACCTGTTTTATTGTTGCCAGCATGGTGGCGAGGCATTTCGTCAATATTGAAAAAGTTATAAGTTAAGCAATTTTTTTCAAGAAAAACCGCACCTGAAGGCAAGTCAGCTTTGAACAGAATTTTTGAATCCCACTGATTTTTATTTTCAATAAAATTAATATTTTGCGAAAAGGAATTAGAAGTATTTATTGATAATAAAATAAAAAAAATAATAAGTGTCTTCATATTTTTTAGAATAAAACTTATAATTAAGACACTAAAGATATAAAAAAGGTTGCTTAAAATGGTTTTAAAATAAAAAAAAAGTTTAAAACCGGAAACAAGTAATCGGTAACCAGTATTCAGTATTTTTAACTGATTACCGGTTACCGATTACAAAATTTACGTTTTTAGGATAAAGACCTACATTCTTCCTTCAATAATTTCTAATGTATCCTGAGCAATTACAAGCTCTTCATTTGTGGGAACAATAAGAACCTTAACTTTTGAAGATGGTTTTGAAATATCTATAAGCTTGCTTCTCAATCCTTTATTTACATCTTTATCGAATTCAACGCCCATAAATTCAAGACCTTCACATATTTCTTCTCTTGTTTCCGGTCCGTTTTCACCAACACCACCCGAGAAAATAATTATATCAACGCCACCCATTGCTGCAGCATAAGAACCGATATATTTTTTTATTCTGTAACAATACATTTTTAAACCGAGTGCTGCTCTTTTGTTATTTTCTTTATTTGCTGCATTTTCAATATCTCTCATATCAGATGAAACACCTGTTATGCCGAGCATTCCGCTTTTTTTGTTTACAAGATTGTTTGCCCCGTTTATATCAAGTTTTTCTTTTTCCATTATAAAAAACATTGCGCCAAGGTCAAGGTCGCCGCTTCTTGTTCCCATTATCAATCCTTCAACTGGTGTTAGTCCCATTGATGTGTCAACCGATTTGCCTTTATCAATTGCAGCAATTGATGCTCCGTTTCCGAGGTGGCATGTTATTATTTTCAAACTGTTGTATTCTTTGCCAAGAAATTCAGCAGCTTTTGCCGAAATATATCTATGGCTTGTTCCGTGAAATCCGTATCTGCGAACTCTGTATTTGTCATATAATTCGTAAGGTAACGCATACATATAAGCGTAATCAGGCATTGTCTGGTGGAAAGATGTATCAAAAACTCCGCATTGTTGAACCTTCGGCAATAGTTTCTGAATAGCATAAATACCTTTTAAATTCGCAGGATTATGAAGTGGTGCAAGAGGTACACATTCTTCCATCTTATCTATAATTTCCTGTGTAATTTTAACGCTGCCGCTGAATTTCTCTCCTCCGTGAACAACTCTGTGTCCTACAGCTATGATTTCATTTATATCTTTAATAACACCTTGTACGGGGTCAACTAAAATTTTTAAAATCAAATCTATTCCTACAGTATGGTCGGGTGCATCTTTTACAAGTTTGTATTTATCCTTGCCCTTTGGTATATGGGTTAATTCGCTGTCCTTAAGACCAACTCTTTCCAATAATCCTATTGCAAGTAATTCGGCATTATTAGCCATGTCAAGCAATTGATATTTTATTGAAGAACTTCCGCAGTTAAGCACTAATATTTTCATGAAGTTAAATTTTTATAGTTAATTATTAAATTAATTCTGATTTATTTTGAAGCTGCCTGATTAACTGTAATAGCAATCAAACTTGTAATATCTTCTACCGAGCAACCCCTTGAAAGGTCATTGATAGGGGCTGCCATTCCTTGCAAAACAGGACCTATAGCTTCGGCGCCTGCCAATCGTTGAACAAGTTTATAAGCAATATTACCTGATTGTAAATCGGGAAATACAAGCACGTTTGCCTTGCCCGCTATTTCGCTTCCTGGAGCTTTGCTCTTACCAACAGATTCAACAATTGCCGCATCTGCCTGAAATTCGCCGTCAATTTTTAGTGAAGGGTTAATTTCTTTTGCAATTCTTGTTGCGTTAATAACTTTATCACACAATTCATGTTTTGCACTTCCTTTGGTTGAGAAACTAAGCATTGCAACTCTGGGTTCGAATCCTACAATTGCTTTTGCTGTTCTTGCTGTTGCCACTGCAATTTCAGCAAGTTCTCTTTCGGTAGGATTGGGATGAACGGCACAGTCGGCAAAAACAAGTATTCCGTTTTCACCGAATTTATTATCTTTCAAAATCATGATAAATGCACCCGAAACAACACTAATGCCTGGTAAAGTTTTTACAATTTGCAATGCAGGTCTTAATACGTTACCTGTTGCATTCATGGCACCGGCAACTTCGCCATCGCAGTCGCCCATTTTAATCATCATCACGCCGAGATAAAGCGGGTCTTCAATTAGTTTAGTTGCTTCTTCTTTTGTAAGCCCTTTGCTTTTTCTGATTTCTACCAAAGCATTTACATATTGCTCTTTCTTTTCGTGATTTTTGGGGTCAACTATTTTTGCTTTTTCTATATTTTGTAAATTTAAACTTTTGGCTTTTTGCATTATTTCATCTTTGTTGCCAAGAAGTATTATTTGTGCAATTGCTTCTTTTATTGCAACATCGGCAGCTTTAAGAGTTCTGTCTTCCGTGCCTTCCGGAAGAACTATTTTTTTGTAATGCTTTTTAGCATTTGCAAATATTTGAGCAAGTAGTTCCATATTTTTTTAGTTTTTATCTTATTTGTTTATAAAATAACAATACTTAACAAACCTAAAACATTTTTTTGATTTTACAAAAAAAAAATATTTTTTTTGTAAAATGAGAATTTGTTATGTTTTATAAAAGTTATAAATGAAAAAGGATTGGGTGTGGGAAGGTTTATAAGGGAATGAAAAAATAAAAAATTAAAAAAATATCGAACATCGAATAATGAATGTCGAATATCGAAGTTTTAACTGAAAACTAAATACTCCAGGTGGTAAGTCCTTTTGATGTGAATTCGTAATTTTTTATTCTGCCGCCGAATTTTTTTAGTGCCTCAATAACTTTATATCTTGAATTATTCGGGCAATAAAAAGTGATAAAGCCGCCGCCGCCGGCACCGGTTACCTTGCCGCCGTTGGCTCCTGCATTTATTGCAGTTTCATAAATTTCGTCAATAAGTTCGTTTGTTATTCCTTTTGCCATTTTCTTTTTGTGCTGCCAGCCCGCATCGATAAGTTTTCCGACATCGTTCAGGTTTCCTTTTAAGATTGCTTCTTTCATCAAAGCCGATTGTTCTTTTACTTTGTGCATTGCCTCAATTGACTTTTCATTGCTTTGTTTTACATTTTCCACCTGCGCTTCGATAATTTTTGATGAAAGACGGCTTGTTTCGGTGTTGTAAAGAATCAGATTGTATGATAATTCATCGAGATATTTTTCATGAATCCTTAATGGGTTTACAATTACTTTGTCATTATCATAAAACTCCATGTAATTCACACCGCCGAATGTTGCCGCATATTGGTCTTGTTTACCGCCCGCCATGCCAAGGTCAATTCTTTCAATTTCATAAGCAAGATGAGCGATGTCATATTCGCCAAGTGGTAATTTCAACCATTCAACAAATGCGCCTATAACGGCAACGACAAGAGTTGAAGAACTTCCAAGCCCCGAACCCGGAGGAGCATCAACGAAAGTAGTTAATTCGAAAGATAGGGGTTGTTTTATAAAGTCCTTTATAATTCTGTTGTAAACGCCTTTCAGTAAATCAAGCTTTCCGTCAATCGGCAATATTTTTTTTGAATCAAATTCTACAATTTGATTTTTGTCTACCGAATAAATTACTATTTTTTCGTTGAAACGCGGTTTGATTGTGGAGTATGCGTACATGCTGATTGTAGCATTTAAAATAGCTCCGCCATGAATATCAGAATAAGGCGAAACATCTGAACCGCCGCCAGCTAAACCTAATCGTAATGGAGCTTTACTACGGATTATCATATTAATTAATAATTAATAATGAAAAAAACAACATGTCAGCAAATACCGCCGATTATTAATTATTATTTATTCATTATACATTTATTTATGAACTTTTCTTATAAATTCTTCCACTTCCGGAACTCCTCCCTGATAAACAAGATAACCGTTATATGGTTCTCTTTCGGTTATTTCATCATTTATAGGAGTCAGCATCATTTTTTTTACTTCTTCAATATCGCTTGTTTGTCCCAATGTCCAGCCAAGTTTTATATATGCAACTTCAGGGAGCATGTTTGCCAGAGGCACTACTCCTTTTGACATTAAATCTCTTCCTGTATCATAAACGAACATGTGAACATATCCCCAAAGAGTTTGAACAGTCATGAATATAACCACTCCTTTTTTTGTTGCCCTTTCAATTGCAGGATACAATGGTTTATTTACATGACCAAGTCCTGTTCCTATAATAATTATTCCTTTATATCCATTATCTACCAATGAATCTATCATGTCGGGCTGCATGTTGGTATAATAATATATCATTGCAACTTTTTCTTCAAAAAAAGGAAGAATTTTAACATTGTTATCTTTTCTTCTGTGATTGTATATGGATTTTATGGGTTTCACACCTTTTCTGGTAACTGTAGCCAAAGGAGTATCGCCGATAGTTCTGAATGTTGAACGATACGATGAGTGCATTTTTCTTACTCTTGTACCTCTGTGTAGCAGTCCGTATTCATCGGAAGTGGGACCGAACATGCAAACCATGACTTCGGCAATGTCGCCATGACCTGCTGCTGTTGCGGCATGCATTAAATTAAGTGCGGCATCGGAAGAAGGACGGTCGGATGAACGCTGTGAACCCACAAGTACAATTGGAACCGGTGAATTCTGAACCATGAATGTTATTGCAGCGGCAGTGTGGTGAAGAGTGTCGGTGCCATGACCAATTATAATTCCGTCAATTCCTTTTTCTATTTCTTTACCTATTGCAATTGCGAGTTTTTTATATTGCTCGGGTCCCATATTTTCGCTGAAAACAGCAAAGAGTTTTTCTGTATCAAGATTGCAGATGTCGGCAAGTTCGGGAACCGCCCCGTATAATTCGCCGGGAGAAAATGCAGGAATTACGGCACCTGTTCTGTAATCAAGGCGCGAAGCAATTGTTCCTCCTGTTCCGAATAATTTTACTTTTGGTAATCCTTCGGTGTAGGGAAATTCTTTTTCGGGTATTTTATAATTCGCTTTTTTGTAACCGGTTTCTTTCATGCTTTTTACCGTTTCAATATCAATCCCGACATTGTAACCGGTAATAATTTTCAGAACAATATGTTTATCATCATCGTTCTCGGAACGAGGCAATACAGTGCCTTTGAATTTTCCGCGTGTGGTTTCAATTTCTGTCTGTCCCCAAACTCTCACATTGAATTTTTTCAACACTTCAAGAGCTTGTCCCTTATATCCCTGAAATATATCTTCGCTCATTTTTAATTTTTATTATAAAATAATAGATTATAAAGTTTTATTAAAATAGGTTATTAAGTTTTACTACAAAATTAAATATATTTTTATGTATATGAAACTTTTTATTTATAATTATTAATTTTGCTGTACATAATATACTTTATATAGGATAAGATTTTATGTAGTTGCAAGCAGCATATATTAAATTGTTTGTTTTTGGCATTGCTAATTAAGTACTGTCCTTTGTGTTCTTTGTGAAATTTTTCTTTGTGCCCTTTGTGGTTATCTTTTTTTACCACAAAGAACACAAAGGGTTTAACAAAGTTCACAAAGTATAATAATTAAATTAAGTTCAACAGAATGTTTAAATTTCCCAAAATATTAAGCAAAGAAGGGCATAATCCAAAGTTAGGAGGACTTGAAATTCTAAAGTATATTGGTCCCGGTTTGCTTGTTACTGCCGGTTTTATCGACCCCGGTAATTGGGCGGTGAATGTTGAAGCGGGCTCGACTTTCGGATATTCATTATTGTGGGTTGTAACATTTTCAACATTAATGCTTATTGTAGTTCAGCATAATGCAGCTCACCTCGGAATCGCAACAGGCTATTGTCTTTCGGAAGCCACAGCAATTTATATTAAACCTAAATTTTCAAAAATAATTATTATTACCGCAGTATTGGCTTCTGTATCTACTGCCATTGCCGCAATTTTGGGATGTGCAATAGGATTACAAATGCTTTTTGGAATGCCAATATGGCTCGGAGCTTCGATTTCTACGATTTGTGCATTTATTCTGCTCTTTACTAATTCTTATAAAAGTATTGAAAGCTGGATTATAGCATTTGTTTCAATTATCGGTATCTCTTTTATTTATGAATTAAATTTAATTGATATTAAATGGACTGAATCTGTTGTTAGTATTGTAAAACCAGGTTTCCCGCACGGTTCGCTTATAATTATTGCAAGCATTATTGGCTCTGTTATCATGCCACATAACTTGTATCTTCATTCTGAAATTATTCAAAGCAGGCAATGGAATAGGGAATCGAAACAAACAATCCGCAAACAATTAAATTATGAATTTTTTGATACTCTGTTTTCGATGATTATCGGGTGGGCTATTAATTGCGCCATGATAATTCTTGCAGCAGCAATATTTTTCGAAAATAAAATTGTAGTTAATGAATTACAACAAGCAAAAGCTGTTCTCACGCCATTGCTCGGAACAAATGCTTCAGTTGTTTTTGCGGTAGCACTCATATTTGCCGGATTTTCATCAAGCATAACGGCAGGAATAGCAGGAGGGAGCATGTTTTCGGGATTTTTCAAAGAACCTTATGATATTAAAGATTACCATACAAAGATTGGTGTATGCGTAACCCTTTTCTTTGCTCTGATTATAATTTTCATTACAGGAAATCCTTTTAGTACACTAATTTATTCACAAACTTTTTTGTGCATTCAGTTACCTATAAGTATTTTTTCACTTATTTACATGACTTCCTCAAAAAAAGTTATGGGAGAATATGTAAACAAAAAAAGAATAACCGTAGTTATCCTTATAATTGCAATTCTTGTTACTGCTTTGAATTTCGGATTGGTACTGAATATTTTTTAAATTTCTTTATCTAATTTTTTAATCAGTTCGAATGTTTGTTCATTGACTTTTACATTGGGTAATCTAAGATTGTTTTGACAAAGTCCTTTTATTGAAAGTGCCGCTTTTACTCCAGCAGGGCTGCCGTCAGCAAATAAGGCATTCATCATGTCTGATAATTTAAGATGTATTTTTCTTGCTTCCGAAAAATTTTCTTCTAAACAAAATCTTACCATGTCGGAATATGATTTTGGATATGCATTGGCAATAACAGAAATAACGCCATCTCCACCGATTGACATCAAAGGCAGTGTCATTGAATCATCGCCGGAAATTACGAGAAAATCTTTTGGTTTGTTTTTTATAACCTGCGCCATCTGATACAAATCTCCCGATGCTTCTTTTACTGCAATAATTTTCTCAATTTCATTTGCAATTTTTAAAGTTGTTTCGGATTTAATGTTAACTCCCGAACGTCCTGGTACATTATAAATCATAATGGGGTAGGGGCTATCGTTTGCAATTGTTTTGTAATGTTCAAATATTCCCTGCTGCTGCGGTTTGTTGTAATACGGGCAAACCGACAGGACGGCATCAATTTTATAATCTGTGCGATTAATGCTGTTTGCAACTTCTTTTGTGTTATTTCCGCCAATACCAAGTACAATAGGAACTCTACTATTTATTTTTTCTATTGCAAATTTTGTTATTTCGTCTTTTTCTTCTTTTGAAATTACAGGAGATTCTCCGGTTGTTCCCGATACAACCATATATTCGCATTTTCCGGCAATAATGTGTTCAATTATTTTTTCAAATGATTTGAAATCTACACTTCCGTCGTTATTAAAAGGAGTAACTATTGCAGCTCCCGTTCCTTTAAATTTGTTTGTCATAGTCATAAAATTTTATTTTGTAAGAAATTTTGTTGTTTGTTTTTTTTCATTCTTTTATTTTTACTTCTGCACCACAACTTTATTTACATAATGTCCTTTATCATTTTGCAATGTTAAAAAGTACATGCCATTTGCAACATTTGTTAAATCTAATTTATAAGTATTGGTAAATATAATTTTTTCTGATAATACTTCCCGCCCTTGTATGTTTTTTAAAGTTAAAATATATTTATCCGGTTTGTTATTGTTTTTTTCAATAATAATAAATCTGTATGTAGGATTAGGATAAATATTCAACCCAATGTCATTGCCAACAATTTCTTTTACGCCAACCGTAATTGTAACTACATTTGAACATGTACCGATGCAGCCGTTTGCATCTGTCCCTGTTACCGAATATGTTGTATTTACTGTTGGCGAAACAGTAATACAAGAACCTGTTTGCGATGTATCCCATGTATATGTACCGGCTCCACTTGCACATAATGTTATTGATTGTCCTTGTGTTATTGTTCCTCCATTCAAAACAACGGTTGGGTTCGTATAAACTGTAACTATTGCAGAAGAAGTATTTGTACATCCGGTTGCATCTGTGCCTGTAACCAAATAATTTGTGGCTGTTGTTGGACAAACATTTATTGCACTACCGTATTGTTCAGGTGAAGTATTCCATGTGTAAGTAGCTCCTCCGGTAGCAGAAATATTTGCACAATTCCCATTACATATCGTTCCTGCTGTAACAATGATATTAGGTATCGAAGCAGTAATTATGGTTGAGTTCGTACCGGTGCAACCTGTTGAATCTGTAATGGAAATCGTATATGTTCCTTCGCATAGGTTAGTGATAGATGCTCCTGTTCCGCCGTTTGACCATGTAAAAGTGTAAGGCGGTATGCCATTGGAAGGACTTGCAACAGCCGAACCATCACATCTCCCATTGCATGTAACTTGAACCGGGGTCATGTTTATGTTGATTGCCATGGTTTTCAAAGTATCAATATGTATCGCAGAGGAATTATCAGTAATGGTTACTAAATAAGTGTCTCCCGGGACGTTGTAAATACAATTAGTTGTAGCACCAGTGCTCCAGTTATATGTATAAGGAGGTGTTCCTCCGCTTATAACAGTTACGCATGCCGTTGCATTTGTGCATGTTCCGCTGACACTGTCTTTTGTTATTAATTTGTTACATGAGGCGGGTGCATTAAGTGTTGTTAAAAAACCTTTTCCACATACCATTAATATGCTTCTTGATTTATCAAGAGTAACATCATAAACTTCTCCTGTGATATTAGCTGTTATAGTATTTTCAGGAGTGAAAGCACTTCCATTAAAGTTGAATATATGTACTTTGGTTGTTCCTCCCACATATACATTATCGCATTCGTCTGCAGCAATACCTGCTCTTCTTCTTTCGAGATAAGAAGCATCAACAACTATGCTGCCAAGCACTGCTCCTGTGCTTTTATTCCATGCCTTCAATGTTTTTCCATCATAACTGAATAAATAGTTTTTGTTTACTGCTAAGCAATTAAATAAGTTTGAGCTTAAAGTAGCAGTGGGACTGCTTAACTCAAAAATATAATTAAGATTTTTAGCTTCATTAAATGCGTATCCTGTGGGTACTGAAAATAATTCAGGTGCATTATAATTTGGTCCCATGCTTTTCATTAAGTAATTGTCGGGGTATGTTCCCGGTCCCTGTGGTGCAAGTAAAGATGCAAATATTATATAGGCATCACCATTATCATCAAAAACTGCATTCACAACATCATTACTCGATTTGCCGTTAAAAACATTAACATTTTTCACCTCTAAGCTTACAATGCTTGTATCAAGTATCTGTAAATTATTGCCTGATGGTACACCTCCGCCAAAACCATATAATTTATTTGTACAATTATTATAAAGCATGCACCACATTTCCTGCTGTACGTTTGGTGAAACAGTGTTATATGGTCCCGACATTATCCCCGCTGTATTTAATTTAAGTATTCTTACATAAGGAGCAGACATAAAATTTACGGCTCCTTCTGATTTAACAACAGTACCTGAATGCCTTATAATTGTTGGCTTACCATAAGAATAACCGGCTGAGGATTCCCATCCGGAAGGGCAAGTATAAACGTATATCGGAGCTACTCCTGAAGGAGGATACTTTGCAATTTTACTTAGTTGAGCTGCGTAATCACCACCCGAAATATAAACATTACCAAAATCGTCATAGTCAACATTTAATGCTTTGGTGTTTCCGCTGAAAGGAGTGGTGGTCCATGGGTCTACAACAATAGCTTCGAGCTTTGAGCTTTGAGCTTTGAGTTGAAAAGAAACGATGTTATCTTTTAATTCAAACATTGAAGTTACATTTGCTCTGCTGTCTTTATAAAAGCTTTGCGGGGTGTGGTCGGTTATGTCGCCTGCTTCTGTTTTTATTGAAATGTTTCCTTCATTATCTGTTTTTATCTTTTCTACATCACCGGTATAGCTCATTTTTACAACACTCAGGTCAGCATTCGGCTGAACAATTAATGAATATTTTATTCCTCCTTTTTCGGGAATTATATATTCTGCATCTATTCCGGGATAAAGATTTTTGTAAACAAGTTTTTTGTATCCTTTAGCTTTTATATTTTCATATCCTTTTTCTCCGAATGTGTAATATCCTTCGGATTGTTCGCTTACTTCAATGGTTGCATTGGGGTTGCAGTTATCCCATTGCATATTTATATAATAAGTTTTTGGTTCGGGCATGGATTTTTCTCCACGCTCAATTTCCTCATTTTCTTCTTCACTGCGAGTTATGACTTCTTTTAATTTAAAGGTAACTCCTTTATCTGTAAAAAAGATGAGGTCATTATTACTAACCACGTATTTAGCAGGCGAAGGTGTTTTAGCCCACGTATTAAACTGCCCGAGGTTTTCTACGAAAACATTGGATTTAAAAGGGTCATTGCTAATAGTCCATCCCTGCTTTTGTGATTGCACTTTCACAGTGGATAAAAGCAACATAAATAATGCTATCGCTAAACTTGTAAAAAATTGATTTTTTTTCATTTTTTTAGTTTTTAGATATATCTAAAATTTAACCCCGTGTGGGAATATGAAAGCAGTATGTTATCTTAATTATGCTATTTTATTTATAGTTGTAAAATAAAGTTTTATGGTTTCAATGTATTCTTCAAGTGATTTTATTTTATCGGTATGTATCATCATATCGTAAGGTGTTTTTGTTCCCTCAACAAATCTGCCGATTTTGAATTTTGCTTTTGAGGCAGCAGCAATATAATCAAGAGGGAAATGTTGTTTTGTGCTTAAATCAATAAATACATCAAAGTCAGTGTCAATGAAATCAATTACACTGAGCTTTGTGGGTTTCAGATACCAGTTTACATCGCTGTAAGAAAAAAAATCAAATCCAAGTTTCAGATAATAATCCTGAAAAAGTTTTCTTTCAGGAATATAACCAATAACCTTAACCGACTTCTGTTTTTCTTTCAGAAATTTTAGGAAATCATTTACAATGTCGTAATTCAGTTGGTTGGTTGCTTCATATACAATGCCGATGCTTCTAGCGCTTTCCATATTATACACTTTACGCCTGCGGTTGGTAGTATTAATTATTTTTCTTAAAAAATAATTACCAATTGATTTTCGGGCATTGTATAAAAATATCACAAATATTATTTTTAATGTACCTCAAAAGTACAAAAAATAATTATATCAAAAAAAAGAAAGCTGATTTTTGAAACTGGCTTTTAATTAGTGCTTGAAAGAAAATTGCTGAATTACGATTTTTTCTGACGTTTTATCCTTAATTCCCAAAGGAAAGCTATCGGAAATCAGCCATTTTTCAGAGCAAATGCAAACGCTGATGTTCTGTCATTATCGACTAGGTTATTTTTCGTGAAATTGCTTTTTGAGCAGCTTCCGCAATGTTTGTTGCATCAAGTCCATATTTAACCATAAGTTCTTCCGGTTTGCCGCTTTCACCGAATTTGTCGTTAACGGCAATCATTTCCACAGGAACAGGATAATTCATTGAAAGCAATTGCGCAATACTGTCGCCTAAACCTCCGTTTCGCATGTGTTCTTCTGCCGTAACAACACATCCGGTTTTTTTTACCGATTGTATGACTGCTGAAACATCCAAAGGTTTAATGGTGTGAATATTTATTATTTCGGGAGCAATGCCTTTTTGTTCAAGAATAAAACCTGCTTCAATGGCTTGCCATACCAGATGTCCTGTGGCAAATATCGTAACATCTTTTCCTTCATTTAGCATTATTGCTTTTCCGATTTCAAATTTCTGATTTGGAAGAGTGAAGTTCGGAACTTTCGGTCTGCCGAAGCGAAGATAAACCGGTCCCGTATGTTTGGCAATTGCAATTGTTGCAGCTTTTGTTTGGTTGAAGTCGCAGGTATTTATTACTGTCATGTTCGGAAGCATTTTCATTAACCCCAAATCTTCCAGAATCTGATGAGTTGCTCCGTCTTCGCCAAGTGTTATTCCCGCATGCGAAGCACATATTTTTACATTTTTGTTTGAATATGCAACCGATTGCCGTATCTGGTCATACACTCTTCCTGTTACAAAATTTGCAAAGCTTCCGGCAAAAGGAATTTTACCGCCGATAGTCATGCCTGCTGCAATACAAATCATATTTGCTTCTGCAATGCCGACCTGAATAAATCTATCGGGAAACTCTTTGGCGAAAGCATCCATTTTTAGTGAACCGGTTAGGTCGGCACATAATGCAACAACATTAGGATTTGTTTTTCCGAGTTCAAGCAAGCCCTCTCCGAAACCGCTTCTCGTATCTTTCTCTTCAGTGTATGTTATTTTTTTCATTCTTGTTTAGAAAATATTAATATTAATTGAAGAACCAGCTTCAACTTTAAATATTTTTTCAATTGTATTTATAACTTCTTTAGAATTTCTTGCTCTGTAAACGAGCTTGTAATTGCCGGGTTCAAGCAGAAAAGATTCCTGTGTTGCAGTTGGATTTATATTGCAAACAAATTTCAGTTCTTTTTTATCAAGCAGAAAAATGTTTGCTATTCCGGGTGTGCGCATGATTACGGTTGCTATTCCCGGCTGCGGAATATCTACTGTTGTTGTTGTGCTTTGTGAAATTTTCACATCTTTAATTATCAAACGTGGCAGACAAAGAACTTCAAGGTCATATTTTCCTACAATGTATTTTACGGTTTGATTAAAACCCTGAACATTCAATGTTGCCATTTCACCGGCTTTGCGAACAATGCATTGTAAAACTTGTTTATAATCATTAAGCCCTTGAACTCTTAATGTAAGATAACCTTGCGGAGCATCAATGCCTATAATATTGTGTATTCCTTGAGTAAGTTTTACACTGTCTTTTGAAACAGGAGGAATTGTATGAACAAAAATCTTATACATTGGCAAATGGTCAATTCTCAATGTATCGGGATTTCCGCGATAGTTAATTGTGTGTATGAAATTATATTTTGCATTTCCGGTATTAATATCATAAAAAGTCATGTTTACATCTGTTTCGGTTGGTTTGCCATGTATGTCGAGCAGATTAACCTGAGCAGTTGTTGTATTTAAAACCTGAGTGATAATAACATTAAGTATGCTTTTAAAAGTTTCTTCATCTTCAGCATCGAAGTAACTTCCAACGCAATCAAGAGAAGATTTATCTTTTAATCCGATACCGATAACAAATGGCTTAAGAAAAATTCCTTTTTTTTGCAATTCCTGAGAAACGGCACATGGGTCGCCCTTACATTCTTCAAGTCCATCGGTTATTAAAATAATTACATTTCTGCATTCCTGACAGGGAGTAAAGTCGCCGGCTGCTGCCATAAGCGTTTGTGCTATAGGAGTTGTGCCTTTGGGAACAATTGTTTTTAATTTATTTTTTATGCGGTCATAATTTTTTTTACTGAAAGAAATTTCAAGTCGGGTGTCATCGCAATCCTGCGGAGGAACCGGTTTTTGATGACCATAAACACGCAGTGCAACTTCAATATTTTCATAAGATTCAATTTGCTTTAAACTGTCGAGGAGTTCACCTAAAAGTTTTTTGGCAATTGCAATTTTGGTATCGCTTTGCCACATTCCGTTCATGCTGTATGACGCATCAAAAATAAAAAGTATTCTTGTGAGTTGATTTATTTTAAGCGGTGGTTTAATGTCTTTTTTTTGTTGTGCAAAAATAAAAGAAACTGAAAGAAAAAATAAAATTGCTGATAGTTTAATGTATTTGCTCAACATATAAAATGAAATTTGTAAATTTATAAATTTATGTCAAAGGTAATTTTTTTGATATAAATTTTTAATGAATGTTAATAAATATGAATAAATAGTTTGTTGTTCTGTTTATTGTTAAGTTGCTGAATTCGTCGAGACGAACGCAGTTTGTTGGGATTGTTTAGTTGCTAAAATAAAACGCTAATGATTTATGGAACAAAAATATTAAACAATTCAAAATGTCTTGCTTTGTACTTTTTTTTAGAAATCCCCAAGCGTTTCCTTTAACTGAACAATAGCTTTTTCAAATTGTTCTTTGTTTGGTGGAGTTCCGTGCCATTTGTGGTTGTTTTCCATGAAATCAATTCCTTTCCCCATAATTGTTTTAAGCAATATGACAACCGGAATTCCTTTATTGGTTTGTAGTTTTGCTTCTTGCAGTTTTGAAATCACACATTCGATATTATTGCCATTTTCCGCTTCAATAACATGCCAGCCGAATGTTTTCCATTTATCATTTAAATTACCAAGAGAACACACATTATCTGTTGAGCCGTCAATTTGTAATTTGTTATTATCAACTGTTACAATAATATTATCAACTTTTTTTGCGGAGGCAAACATTGCTGCTTCCCAAATCTGACCTTCCTGCAATTCGCCATCACCAGTGAGGCAATACACAATGGACTTGTCGTTGTTGAGTTTTTTTGTCAATGCAGCGCCAATTGCAGCCGATAATCCTTGCCCGAGTGAACCTGAAGAAATTCGTATTCCGTTTAGTTTTTTGTCGGTTGTTGGGTGTCCCTGCAATTGCGAACCGAGTTTTCTGTATGTTGATAATTTATTTATTTCAAAATATCCGGCACGTGCCAGAACGCTGTACCAAACAGGTGAAATATGACCGTTCGACAGAAAAAATAAATCTTCATTTATTCCGTCCATCGAAAATTTCTTCGGATTATGATTTAAAAATTTAAAATATAGAGCAGTAAAAAATTCAACGCAACCAAGCGAACCGCCCGGATGTCCTGATTGTGCTTCGTAAGTCATTCTGAGAATATCGCGTCTTACCTGAACGCAAATGTCATTTAATTCCTGAGTCGTCATTTTTATTTTTTTTTGCAAAAATAATTTAATTTTCGAAGAACAGAAAAAAATAAGAAGTACTCGAAGTACTTTTATAATATATCAATATCGCAGATAAATTTAATGCAGCTCCGATGATAAAAAGAATTTATTGGGGATTTATTAAATTTTCATTTTATTCGAGGTATCTTTAAATCCAATAAACTTTATGAAATTATTTTTATCAATTACGAAAACATCAGCATTATAACTTTGAATAAACAATTTAGGTATTTTGACTTTCCGTATGGCTTCCCACTTAAATTCATAACCTTTAATTATGCCATCTTTTTCTTCGATATAATCAATTTCCTGTTGTTGCGCTGTTCTCCAGAAGTACATTTTAGCATAAGATTGGCTATATTCAATGTGTTTTTTTCTTTCACTTATTAAGAAATTTTCCCAAATAGCACCTTTGTCAAATCTTTGTGAGATAGGCTGAAAATTACCGATTAACATATTTCTTACACCATTGTCATAAAAATAAACTTTTTTATTAGTTTTTATTTCATTACGTAAATTCCGGCTGAATGAATGGAGTTTGAAAACTATGAATGCTTTTTCAAGTAAATCTATATAAGTGCCGACAGTTTTTCTATCTATATTTAATAACTGCGAAAGTTCATTATAAGAAACCTCATTTCCTACCTGAAATGCTAATGCCTGCAATAAATTATCAATTATTTCGGGTTTTTTTATACCGCCATATTCTAAAACATCTTTATATAAATAACTGCTTAATAAATGTTTCAATATTTCTTTTTCTTCACCATTATTATTGATAACATCCGGATACATTCCAAACAAAAGTCGCTGCTCCAATATTTGAATTGCAGATAAATAACCGATATTGTTTTCTAATTCCTGCCAACTTATAGGATATAAAAGGTATTCCCACTTACGTCCGGTAAGCGGCTCATTCATTGTATGGTTTATTTCCAGAGCAGACGAGCCACTAACAAGGAGTTGAATGCCTTTTAACTGATCAGTAATAATTTTAAGAGTTATTCCGATATTATTGATACGCTGAGCTTCGTCAATAAAAACCATTTTGTGATTTCCAATTAAATTTCTGAGCTGTCCTGTATTTGGTGTATTCAAAATATTACGTACAGTGGGGTCATCTCCATCTAAAAATAAATATGGTTTATGTTTTTCTGCGATTATTTTGAGTAAAGTTGTTTTTCCGGTTTGCCTTGGTCCAAGCAATATTATAGCTTTACCTTTATTTATCTTGTTTTCTATTACCTGTTGTAAGATTCTCTTAATCATTGTTTTTTTTATTTTCCTGCAAATATAGTAATTTTAAACAACCAAATCCCCAAATATTATATTTTTCTGGGAATGTAATCCTTTTTTATTTGTATGAAAACAGAAGACATGCAATATAAAATGAGGGAAAATTGGAAAATAGCTTAAAATTTCGGGGTTTTGTATTTTTAATGTATAGTACAGAGTTACTATTGTTATGTTAACAATAAAATGGCGTAAAAAAGAAGTTAGAAGTTTGATGCTGGAAGTTAGAAAAATCGGAAGCGTCAAACATCTAACATCCAACTTCCAGCTTCATTAAATACAACACAACATAGTTTAACTTAACACTATATATGATTTGTGAATGGTAATTTAATTTTGCATTTTTTTAACTTTAAGTACTTGAAGTATTTGAAGTACTCGAAGTACTTTTATAATAAACCAGAATCGCCGATAAGTGCATTGCAACTCCTATAAAAAAAAGAGCCCAATTAAATTTCACGGGGATATATTTTGAAGCAATTTTAATTATTTCTTTTTCATTTTCCTGTTTCAGAAGTTGTGAAAATGTGAAATGACTTGTCATATAAGCCGTGTAATCCTGTATAAAAACAAAAATAATTATTAATGAGCCAATAATTAATAAAGCCCAAACCGTAAAACCAAATTTTGATTTTATATTTTTATCGGTAAAATAAATAATTAAAATTGCAAGAATGAGCATTGTGAGCGAATTTATACATGGAGCGATAACAGGACCTATCCACACTGTCGGAATTAGAAATAAAATATCCCATGTAAACAAAGATTCAGGCCAGTTTATAAAAATTTTCAAAAACACATAATAGAAAATATCCCAAATTGCAAATGAAAATAAAAAGAAAGCAAACTTTTCAAGTTTTGTTCTTCCTGCTAAAATCCCTATTGACAACAACATTATAATGGTTGCTATTTCCCGTGACAATTCAACTATTAAAATATCTTTTTCGAATATTCTCAATGGAAAATTAAAACCATCGGGATAATATATTTTGCGCAAATAAATCACAACGGCAGTTTCGAGCAAACCCATGGCAATTGCAAAAATCACAACCCAAATCAAAATATTTATTGTTTTTTTTGTCATTTGTTATTGGATGATAGTTGAACGGAAACTTTATTTGTTTTACCACCAAGCTGCGGATTTATTTTTGAAATTTTAATTTCAACTTTTTTTATTGAAAGAAATTTCGAATTTATTTTTTTAATTATCCTGTTGGCAACATTTTCAAGAAGTTTGGATTTTATTTCCATTTCTTTTTTTATGATATTATAAACTTCCTGATAGTTTATTGTTTTGTTCAAATCATCGGTATCGGCGGCTTCGGATAAATCGGTTTCAATAGAAATATCAACTATGAATTTGTTGCCGATTATTTGTTCTTCCTCAAAACATCCGTGATATGCGAAGAACTCCATTCCTTCAATTTGTATAAATCCCATAGCAAAATAGTTTAAAGTTTAATGTTTAAGGTTCAAAATTAAATTATTTTTTTGGTTTTCTTTAAATTAAATGTTTTTGTTAAATTAGATTTATACAATTGCACACAGATACACAAAAAAAATCAGTGAAAATCAATCGTATCTGTGTTATTAGTGTCCCCTGTTTATGTTTCAATTTGATTGTTCTTTCTAAACATTAGTATAAAAGAAAAAAATAATTAAAATTATTTTATGAGGAAACTTAAGTGATTTTTTATTTTAATAAAATTTAACTCCGAATAAATTTCAAAATACTTATTTTTGCAATATGCTTTTTAAATAAAATTATTTTTATGGATATTGTGAATAGTGGAAATAACAAGGAAATAAAAACTCCTCTTAATTTTATCGAAAATATAATTGAAGAAGATATCAGAAATAAAAAAAACGGAGATAATGTACATACAAGGTTTCCACCCGAACCCAATGGATACCTGCACATAGGTCATGCAAAATCAATTTGCCTGAATTTCGGTTTGGCGAAAAAATATAACGGTCTTTGCAATCTGCGATTTGACGATACAAATCCCACAAAAGAAAGTGTTGAATATGTTGATTCAATCAAGGAAGATGTCCGCTGGCTCGGATTTGACTGGGCTAATAGAGAATATTATGCTTCCGATTATTTTGACACTTTGTACGAATATGCTGTGAAACTTATAAAAAAAGGAAAAGCATACATTTGCGAAATGAATGCTGAGGATATTTCAGCAAACAGAGGTACTCCCCAAAAACCAGGAAAAGAAAGTCCTTTCAGAAACCGTTCTGTTGAAGAAAATATTGATTTATTTCAGCGAATGAAAAACGGCGAATTCAAAGACGGCGAAAAAACTTTGCGCGCAAAAATTGGTATGGATTCTCCGAACATGCAAATGCGCGACCCTGTTTTATATCGCATCATACATTCCGAACATCACCGAACAGGAGACAAATGGTGCATTTATCCTATGTATGATTTTGCTCACGGACAATGCGACTCAATAGAAAATATAACTCATTCAATCTGCACACTTGAATTTGAAGTCCATCGTCCCTTATACGATTGGTTTATAAAAGAACTTGAAATTTTTGCACCTCAACAAATAGAATTTGCAAGATTAAACATGAATTACACAGTAATGAGCAAAAGACGATTGCTCGAACTTGTTGAAGAAGGTTATGTGAATGGCTGGGATGACCCGCGAATGCCAACAATATCGGGACTTAGACGACGCGGCTATACTCCGGAATCCATTAGAAATTTTGCTGATATTATCGGAGTCGCTAAAAGAGAAAATGTTATTGATGTTGCCTTGCTCGAACATTGTGTTAGAGAAGACCTGAATAAAAGGGCAATGCGTGTGCTCTGTGTTATTAATCCGCTAAAAGTTGTTATTACAAATTATCCTGATAATAAAACCGAAGAGCTTGATGCAATTAATAATCCCGAAGATGAAAAAGCAGGAATCCGCAAAGTTCCTTTTTCAAAAACCATTTATATTGAAAAAGAAGATTTCATGGAAATCCCAACGAAAAAATATTTTCGCTTATCACCGGGACAGGAAGTTAGGTTGAGGTATGCTTATTTTATTAAATGCACCGATGTTATTAAAGCCCCTGACGGAGAAATAATTGAAATTCATTGCACCTACGACCCTGCTTCTAAAGGCGGTAATTCTCCTGATGGAAGAAAGGTGCAGGGAACACTTCATTGGGTATCACTTGCCAATTGCATTGAAGCTGAAGTCCATCTTTACGACAGATTATTCATAAAAGAAAATTCTGATGATGTTGAAGAAGGGAAAGATTATAAAACAAATATAAACCCCAATTCATTGAAAATAGTAAAAGCATTTGTTGAGCCATCATTGAAAAATGCTAAGCCAATGGAAAAATATCAGTTTGAAAGAATAGGTTATTTCTGCGTTGATAAAGATTCGAAAAGTGACAAACTTGTTTTTAACAGAACTGCTACATTGAAAGACACGTGGGCAAAAATTCAGAAGTAATTTATTTGTGGTTTTGTGAAAGTACTTCATCCCGATAGCTATCGGGTACTTAAAAAATGTTTAATTGTTAAATTGCTGTTAAAATTTCTGCGAAATACAATATGGAAGTTTTATTATGAAAATCAAATTTTAGTTTTTTAAAAATTAACATTGTAACTTTGCATCAATAGAATTTTTAAACTGAATTACTATGAACAAAATTGCAGTTTTTCCCGGCTCTTTCGACCCGATAACAAAAGGACACGAATCAATTGTAAGGCGGGCATTGCCAATATTCGACAAAATAATAATTGCAATAGGAATTAATTCTGAAAAAACATTTTACTTCACTCCAGAGCAACGCGAAGTCCATATGAAACAAGTATTTCGTGGAGAAAACAAAATTGTTGTTGATAAGTATTCGGGGCTTACTGTTGAATACTGCAAAAAAGTAAATGCAAAATATATTCTGAGGGGGCTGCGTATTTCTGCGGATTTTGAATTTGAAAGAGGAATAGCTCATCTGAATAAAGCAATGTATCCCGAAATTGAAACTGTTTTTCTTCTTGCCGAACAGGAATACTCGGCTCTTAATTCTACTATAGTTCGCGAAATTCTTAGAAACGGTGGAGACGTAAGTTTGTTTGTTCCTGAAAAATTGAAATTGTAACTAACTGAAAACTGAGTTCCCTACTTCAGATATTTTTCACCAAAGAAAAGCAAATATAAATCTATGGATTTGTCTCTATACAAAACTGGATAGTTCTTGTCGGAAATCACGAAATGCTTATATTGGTTATCTTGTAGTTTTCCGAAAATTTTATTTTCATTTAACACAACGGTTTTAAAATAATTCATTCCTCTGTCTTTATCTTTAAAATTGGTAACCGTAATAATCTGTTCCTTGTCTGTAATATAAATATTATTTATCTGAAGCTTTTCTAATCCGAAATATTTTGCATTAAAATTTGCAAGTGAATCTTTAATAACATTAATATCCGCTTTCATAATGGGTATAATGGCGGCATATATGTGAATTGCCTGCGGCTCGTAAATATATTTTTTCAGCAAACTGTCGTTTGCGCTGGTATTTGTATTGCCTGAAGCAGCAGTAGTTTTACCATTGCAATAATCAAGAACTCTTTGAGCAAGTTTTGCCACTTCGCTGTTTGCATAGTTTTTTATAACATAAGTTAATGCCGATTTGAAACTTGCTGTATCCTGTGTTTTTCCTATTGATATTGCTTTCAGATAAGCAAACTTGGGAGCATATTCACTATTTTTATATAAAGAATCAAATGTTTTCTGATTTTCAATTACCTTAAAGTACAAGCCATTTGTGAATGCCTCATAAGTTTCTTTATAAAATCCGGCAACTTTAGAATTAGTTTCTTCTGATGCTCTTTTATAGTTAGGGTCTTTAATTATGGCAGCAAAATCACTGTTCGGGAATTTTGTTAAAATTAAATTCTTATAATAAGTTACTTTTGGTTGCTCATTTAACTCAGTGTAGTCACGATACAAATAATAATATGAATTTAATTCATATTTACATTCCGGAAATCTTTTTAATAATTCAGTGAATGATTCAACGGATTTATTGTAATCGTTCAGCTTTTCTTTATATATAACGCCAAGAGCATAAAATGCTTCTACTAACTTTTCGTTTGACTTTTTAATTTGCTCGGCAGTAAAAGGAATGTTTTTCAGATAATAATTCTTATCCTTTAAATTGACGGGAGCATTTTTTATACTACTTGTATCCTTTGCAGCTTGCGATGTATCGGTTTCGAATTCCATAACGCTTTCCTTATTTGCCCGCCGCCAGTTGTCCTCAAGTTTTCTGTTTCCCCATTTTTTTATAAATTCATTAGAACCAAAACTAATAGCCGAAGGATTATAGAAATACCATTGGTTTGCAGCAGGTGCAGTATTCATGTTTGCCGGATTATTTGAATTTCCGGAAAAATTGCTGTTCATTGCTATGTTTTGCTGCTGAAGTAAATCGGCTTGCCTTTTAGCTTCTTCTTCATCAATAATTTTCTGAATGATTTTGTTAATGACATCCTCTATTTGTTTTGGTGTCATTCTCGATAGTTTTTGAACACTATCCTCAAGCTGAACGGTTTTTATGTTCTGCACCAAATCAGTCAAAGTATTTTTTAGAAATAAAATATTTTCATAACCCGGATAATCTTTTGTAATAAAGGCAACAGTACTATCGTAGTACATTTGCGATTCCTCATAATTCATCTGCTGGAATGTAAGTTCAGCAAGTTTTAAAAATGAAAGTGCTTTTTGTGAAGTGTTTGTAGTGCTTAATTTTGCTGACAATTTCAGATATTCTATTGCCTGCGGAATATTTTTTTCCTTCAGGGAAATATCGGCAAGTACAAAATATATTTTATCAAAATAATCTTTATTCTTGCGGTCTTTAGTCATTTTAAGAAGTTGTTTTTTTACTTCTTCACCATGTTGTGAATTAACATTGGTCAATCTTGCAAGATTAATTTTGGTATTGAATTCCATCTCGTAAGCAGGATTCATTTTAAGTACCCTGTTGTATAACTGAAATGATTTTTCATTGTCTTCGGCTTTTTCAAGCAACTGGGCAAGAATAAATGTATATCGTGCTCTTACTTTTTTCTTTCGTGTTTCAGAAATAGCAGCAGCGAGAGGCTCAATTGCACCAGAACTATTACTTATTTTAATTTGAAAATCGGCAATTGTAGCATTAATGTCTTTTTTAAGCTTTTCCGGTATTTTGGATTTGTTTTTTGTTTCATCAAGAATATTGAAAATATTCTGTGCATCAGAAAATCTTTTTAATTCGATATAGCAACGTGCGAGCCAAACCATTGCTTCAAATCTTATCGGCTCGTCCTTATATTGCTTTATTACAAATT
This sequence comes from Bacteroidales bacterium, assembly GCA_041671145.1. Classification (NCBI taxonomy): domain Bacteria; kingdom Pseudomonadati; phylum Bacteroidota; class Bacteroidia; order Bacteroidales; species Bacteroidales bacterium. The sequence goes on from JBAZBZ010000020.1 coordinate 38,420, forward strand.
CAAAAATTTCTATTGCCGGATAATAATCTCTCTTATAAAAGTCGGCTTTGCCCATAAGCATATAACTGTCATCAATCCAATTGCAATACTCTACGTTTTTTATAAAAATAGAATGCCGCTGAATAACAACCGATGCCTTTTGAATTGCCCTGTCCATTTGCGGATATATTGCTTTCGCATCATTCTCAGTGCCATATTTGAAAACAGGGAGTATTTTATCGTAATTATCAACATGTGCTTTTTCTATTGTGGCAATTCCTTCTTTTAAACTTTCATTTCCGTTGAAGTAAGCGTTGTAATGAGACGTTAAATTATGATAAACACGATGTGTGAAAGTATGTTTTTTTGTAGAGCAAGCTACAATAGTAGCAATTGCTGCATAAAACAAATATCTGAAAAATTTTATTTTAATTTTATTTCTCAATATTTTTAAAATTCTTTACTTTATTACATTAACTGAAAGCTTGCAAAAATATTTTATTTTAAGTAAAAATAAAAAAAATACCATTCCATTTATATATTATGTGAACAAAAATTACTTTAAACGTTTTTGAATTTGGTAAAATTAATGTAGGTTTGTAAATAAAATGAGTTGAATTGTTTAAAAAACATTTACGAATAACAGTCATTAGCCAATAGTCATTTGTCATTAGTGCGGCAATTAACAGAGAACTTGAAACTGAAAACAGGAAACTAAATGTCTATTTACGAAAGCAATAAAAATAAATTTCAAAAGTTTCTAAATAAGAAATACCGGCTTGTTATTATGAATGACAGTACTTTTGAAGAAAAAGTGTCATTGAGATTATCAAGGTTGAATGTTTTTATAGTTTTTGGCATTGCAATTATTATGATTTTATTTGTTACTACATATGTTATTGCATTTTCACCACTTAAAGAATATATTCCCGGATATTCTTCCGACCCGGCCGCCCGCTCAAAACAAATTGCTTTTATCGTAAAAACCGATTCACTTGAAGAAGTTGTCAGGGAAAGACAGCAATACATTGACATGATAAAAAAAATAACATTGGGAAAAGATACTGAAAATCAGATTTCCCCTAAGCCCGTGTCAAAAAGCAATTACAGTAATATAAATATTACAAAGTCAAAAGAAGATTCAATGCTCAGAACAGAGTTCAACCAACAGGAACAATATAATCTGGAAGATAACGAACCCTCTGCAAGTTCAAACGGAATAAGTAATTTTTTCTTTTTTTGCCCTTTAAAGGGATTGCTGACCAACGGATTTAATCCGACAAACAAACATTACGGAATTGATATTGTTTCACCAAATAAAGATGAATCAATAAAAGCAACATTAAGCGGAACAGTTATTTTTACCGGCTGGACTCTCGAAACTGGCTATGTTATTGCTTTACAACATTCAAATAATCTTATTTCAATTTATAAACACAATTCGGTTATTTTAAAAAAAACAGGAACTTATGTTAAAGCAGGCGAAGCAATTGCTATAATAGGAAATTCGGGTGAATTAACATCGGGACCGCATTTGCATTTTGAATTATGGTACAACGGTTATCCGATAAATCCGAGAGATTACATCGTATTTTAAAAAATAAGTTTAAAGTTTCGGTATTTCGTTGTTTGTGCTAATAATTTAAAAACTTTGAAATTCGACATTCATTATTCGGTGTTCGATATTTTAAAATGGAAATTATAAATAAAGATTATTTAAAGATAATAAAGTATAAATTTTAAACTCTGTGGTTTTCTGTGTAATATTAAAAAAATGAATAACAAAAGAAAAATAGCGATATTAGGTTCTACGGGCTCGATTGGAACACAGGCGTTGGAAGTAATTTCAGAACATGAAGATAAATTTGAAGTTGAGGTTCTTACAGCACAAAACAATGCAGATTTATTAATCAAGCAATCACTTATTTTTAAACCAAATTGTGTGGTTGTCGGTGATGAAAGCAAGTACAAGAAAGTTTCTGAAGCATTGTTTGCTAACGGAATAAAAGTTTTTACGGGTGCAGAAGCATTGTCACAGGTGGTCGAAATGGATACAATAGATATTGTACTTTCAGCAGTTGTTGGTTTTTCGGGACTGAAGTCCACAATTAATGCAATCAACGCAGGAAAAACAATTGCTCTTGCAAATAAAGAAACACTTGTTGTTGCAGGAGAACTTATCACAAAAACAGCAAAAGAAAAAGGAGTTAATATTTTTCCTGTTGACTCGGAACATTCCGCTATTTTTCAATGTCTGGCAGGAGAATTTCACAATAAAATAGAAAAAATTTATTTAACTGCTTCCGGCGGTCCTTTCAGAGGCAAGGATAAAAAATTTCTTTCTTCAGTGAAAAAAGAAGATGCACTTAAACATCCTGTATGGAATATGGGAAATAAAATAACCATTGATTCCGCAACACTCATGAATAAAGGACTTGAAGTAATTGAAGCAAAATGGTTGTTCGGACTTAATCCCGAACAGATTGATGTTATAATTCATCCTCAATCAATAATACATTCTATAGTTCAGTTTGAAGACGGCTCGATGAAAGCCCAGCTCAGTATGCCTGACATGAAGTTGCCGATTCAATATGCTTTGGGCTACCCGCAAAGATTAAAATCAAATTTAAAACGATTTAACTTTTCCGACTGCACTGAATTTACTTTTGAAAAACCAGATGTTAATAATTTTCGCAGTATTTTAATTGCTTATGAGGCAATAAAAACAGGCGGTAACATGCCTTGCATAATGAATGCGGCAAACGAAATTGTTGTTGATGCATTTTTAAATGCTCAAATCGAATTTCTTCAAATGCCTGTTATTATTGAAAAGTGCATGCAAAAAATAAAATTTATAAAAATTCCCACGCTTGAGGATTATTTTAATACAGATAAGGAAACACGTGAAATAGCGTTATCTCTCATATAATCATTTTAAATTAATAATATTTTATGAAAATAGAAATTACATTTAACGACAACAAAAAAGTAAACGCAAATATTAACGGTCATATAGTAAACACCGACCAATCGCAGGAAGCAGGTGGCGATAATACTGCCCCGACTCCTTACGAATTGTTTTTGGCTTCATTAGGAACATGCTCGGGAATATTCATTAAATTTTATTGCGATAAAAGAAATATTCCTGCCGATAAAATTAAAATAATTCAGAAAACCGAATTTGATAAATTAACACATCTCGCAAGCAAAATAAGTTTTGAAATTCAACTTCCTTCTGATTTTCCGAAAGAACATATCGAAGCAATTAAAAATGCTGCGGCAGTATGCAAAGTTAAAAAGCAGCTACAATCGCCACCTCAATTTGAAATTACAACAACTATAAAATAAAAAATCAAAAAAAATCATCGAATAAATATTATTTAATTAATATTAATTAGTGCGCAACAATAGAAAAATAGGACAAACTGAAAACCGTAAACTGAAAACTGAAAACTTTTCTATTGAAGAAGAGCCAGAAGAACTGTTTGAGCATTATCACTTTGTTGTTGACAAAGGTCAGAGTTTGCTGAGAATTGATAAATTTCTTTCAAACAGGATTGAAAATATTTCAAGAAATAAAATTCAGAATGCTGCTGCTGCCGAAAGTATTCTTGTAAATGGAAAACCCGTAAAATCAAGCCATAAGGTAAAGCCGAATGATGTGATATCAATTGTTCTTTCATTTCCTCCGCGTGAAATCGAAATAATTCCTCAAAATATTCCCATTAATATTGTTTACGAGGATGATGATATAATTATAGTAAATAAAGATGCAGGAATGGTTGTGCATCCTGCATATGGAAATTACTCCGGAACTCTTGTAAACGCACTCACTTATCACTTAAAAGATTTGATGCAATCTGAAAATTCCGAAATCAGACCTTTGCTGGCTCACCGTCTCGATAAAGATACAAGCGGAATAATGGTTGTAGCAAAGAATGAATTTGCACTTTCAAAGTTATCGAAAGATTTTTTCAACAGAAATATTGAAAAGAAATATTTTGCACTTGCATGGGGCGATTTTAAAGAAAATGAAGGAACAATAACCGGACATATCGGAAGAAATTTGAAAAACAGAAAAGTAATGGATGTATTTCCTGAAGGAGATTACGGCAAACCCTCAGTTACTCACTATAAAGTTTTAGAGCGATTTTATTACGTAACTCTTCTTGAATGTATACTCGAAACAGGCAGAACTCATCAGATAAGAGCGCATTTCAAATATATAGGTCATCCATTATTTAACGATAAGGATTATGGAGGGAATAAAATTATAAAAGGAACAACTTTTTCAAAATACAAGCAATTTGTTGAAAATTGCTTCGAAATACTTCCACGACAGGCATTACACGCTAAGGAGCTCGGTTTTACTCACCCAAGAAGCAAAGAAAAATTACTTTTCACATCAGATTTACCCGACGACATGAAAACGGTTTTAGAAAAATGGAAAAAATACTCTGAGGAAAAATCCTGAAAGTATAGTGTTTTCGATTATTTTATGACTTACATCTATGTTTTTATGAAGTTCATTTTAAAATTCCATTTTTAAAAAAACAAGTCAATTGCAACTATTTATTAAAAAAAATTGTCTTATTTTAAATTAATAATTATTAAATTGCAAAAATCTTAATGCACGGTAAAATGAAATATATATATATATTCATCTGCTGCCTTTTCTTATATCTTTTTACTGATGCTCAAGATGGCACCCGTCAAAAAATAAGTACAATTAATGGCTCAACCATTAATTTAATAGAAGGAATGGAAATTACTTCAAGTGGCAATTTTACCGCAGCTGATAATCCTGTGGGGTATGTTGCCAACGAACATTATGTTGTGGTTTTGCACTCAACAAACCATACTAAAATGAAATTTTCTTTTCGTACTCTTAATCAAATGCCTTTGGGAACACCACCTGCTTATACTACAGTATGCACTACTCATGTTGATATAAAAAATACCGACCACTTAAAAGTATATGATGGCAATGGTACAGGAAATTCTTTATTATATGATTATACTAATTTATTATACACAACTGCAGCATCATATCCGGCTTTGCCTGTAGTTGTTTCTTCGGGGGAATATTTAACTATTGAATGGACATCTGCTCTTGCAAGTACAGGAGGATATGGATTCAGGATTGCTATTGGTTGTCCCCCAGGTAGTTGTAGCGGAAATAAACCGGCAGGAGATTCATGTAGCAATGCAACTCCAATTTGCAATGTTTTGAACTATTGTGGAAACACAAGCTATTGGTATTCCCGCGACTTGCCCGGAACCATGTGCGACAGAAACTTATCAGTTCCTGCTGCCTGTAATGTTTTTCCTGCAGCATTAGATAATAATTCATGGTTGATTTTTCAAGCTGCTTCAACTACAGTAAGTTTAGATTTGACTGTTGCAAACTGTGTTGGTTCTGGTGCTTCTCCTGGGGTACAATTTGCAGTTTATGATGCAACAAATTGTAATAGCTTTGTTTTGTTAACTACTAATCCAGCTTATATAGTTCCGGGAATTGCTCCGGGGCTTACTAATATTACAATACCCGGATTGACTGTTGGTAAAAATTATTATATAATGATAGATGGATTGTCGGGTGATATTTGTGATTACTGGGTAAAACTAAACAATATTGTTTCAATTAGTGCTGGTCCGGATAAAATAATTTGTACAGGTTCTTCAACTAGTATTACTGCTTCTGGTGGCAGTAATTATACTTGGAGCACAGGACAAGTTGCAACCACTATTAATATAACGCCTACAATAACTACTACTTATATTGTAACGGGTGTTCCAAACTTTTCTTTATGTATTAATGAAGGAATAGACACTGCTATTGTGACAGTTAACAATCCTCCCACTATAACTGCAAATAACTCTACAATATGCAGTGGTAATTCGGCTACAATAACAGGAAGCGGAGGAGTATCCTACACATGGAGCACTGTTCCTACTCAAACTGGTTCAAGCATAATTGTTAGTCCAACGACAAGTACAACTTATATTGTTACAGGGGCAGATGCAGGAGGATGTACGAGCAGCGGTTCGGCAGTCGTCACGATTTATCCTCTACTTATAATCACAACTACGGGCAATGCGATGTGCCAGGGAAAGTCCGCCAGCATAACAGCGAGCGGGGCTAATTCATATACATGGAGCAGCACTCAAACGGGCTCAAACATAAATGTCAATCCAACTAATACTACCACGTACTATTTGACAAGTACAGATGGGAATGGATGCACAAATACTGCTTCAGCAGTCGTCACGGTTTTTTCTCCTCCTGTAATTATAGCTACAGGTGGTGCAATATGTCAGGGAATTTCAACTAACATAACAGCAAGTGGTGGAACTTCATACACATGGAGCACTACTCAAACGGGTTCAGTTATAAATGTTAATCCGACAATAACTACTACTTATATTGTAACAGGAACAGATAATAATACATGCACAAATACTGTGTCAGCTGTGGTAACAGTTTATCCATTACCAATAATAACAGCTACAGGAGATATAATATGTATAGGAACATCAGGTATAATAACGGCAAGCGGGGGAAATAACTACACATGGAATACCATTCCTCCTCAGAATGGCTCAAGTATAAATGTAAGCCCAACTACTAACACCACTTATTATGTTACGGGAACCGATGTAAACAGCTGTACGGGGACGGCTTCATGCACAGTTGCGGTAAGTACTACATTAGTTCTTTCGACTATCGGTGATGAAATTTGCAATGGAGCAACCGCAACTATTAGCGTTAGTGGTGGACAGACCTATACGTGGAATACTACAGAAACAAATCAATCAATAAATGTAAGTCCAACTACTATCACTACTTATTCTGTAACAGGGGCAGGAACAAGCGGATGTACTGGCTCTGCCACAGCTATAGTTTTTGTAAGTACAAATCCAATAGTAAATGTTGCTGATGCAGCAATTTGTTATGGTGTCAGTACTACTCTTACGGCAAGCGTAAATGGAGGTACTCCCAATTATTTGTACACTTGGGCACCTGGTGTAATGACAAATTCTGCAATTACAGTAAGTCCTGCTGTAACTACAACCTATTTTGTAACAATATCTGACAGCAAGGGATGCACGGGAACAACTTCAGTTGTTGTTATTGTTTCTCCATTAATGCAGGCGAGCATAACAAATAAAATTAGTGCAACATGTGGTTTGCCAAATGGAACAGTAACAATAGCAGTTACAGGAGGAACACCTTTTATGAGCGGTGGTATACATTATAATTATAAATGGAATACACCCGGAAGTGAAACCAGCCCAACAGCAACTAATTTACCTGCCGGAACATATACTTTAACAATAACTGATTCTCTTAATTGCTCCATCACTTTCGATGTAGTAATTGGAAATTCGCCACCTGTTACTGTAACTACAACAACTAATGCTTCTAATTGTGGAAAACCCGATGGTTCGGCAACGGCAAATCCTTCGGGCGGAACGCCGGGATTTACATATATCTGGAGTACTACTCCATCTCAAACTTCGCAAACAGCAACCAATATACCAACAGGAACATATACAGTAACGGTTACAGACAGCAAAAGTTGTACTGTTGTGGAAACCGCAATTGTGGGGGAAATTAATCCTTTATTAGTATCTATTGTAACTACTCCCGAACATTGTGGGCATTCAGATGGAACAGCAACTGCCATGCCTTCAGGAGGAAATAATTATAAGTATTTATGGAATACATCGGATACAATAAATACAATAGATAGCTTATCTCATAATAATATATACTCTGTAACAATATCTGAAGGTAATTGCAAAGCAACAAATACAACACTAATATCCGAAACATCAGGACCTAAAGCCGATTTTACATATACTCCGGCTGTACTCGATATTTTTGAAAATACCACTGCTCTTTTTGATGACCATTCTACTCAGGGTGGACAGCCAATAATAAGATGGCATTGGGATTTTTATGATGATAATTCTACTACCAACATACGATCACCAATGCATTCATACAAAGACGTTGGCACATATACGGTTTGCCTGAAAGTTACCGACTCAAAAAATTGTGAGGACAATATATGCAAGCTCATTGTTGTTAAGGATATTTTTACGGTATACATACCTAATGCTTTTAGTCCGAATTCAGATTTGCTCAATGAAGGATTCATTCCCCAGGGATACCGGATTGACCCCGATGAATTTACTATGATTATATTTAACCGCTGGGGTGAAGAAATATACAGAACCCATGATTTTAAAAGCCCATGGAACGGGAGATTTAATAATACTGGTGATATTGTGCAGATAGGTGTTTATATTTACAGAATAATTATAAAAGAAATTGAAGGAACTAAGCACGAGTTTATTGGTAGAGTTAGCGTCATAAGGTAAAAGTAGCAGTTGGCAATAGCAGTTGGTGGTAAAAAACTTCGACATTCGATATTCTGTGTTCGATATTTTTTCGAGTCAGTTGTCAATAGCCATTAGAAAAACCGAACGCCGAACTATGAAGTAAAAGGTATGAAAAAAATCCTACTTCTTACTTCATACTTCATTTCAATTTTTCCTATTTTTGAATTTCAAATAATTTCACAATGAAAAGAATTGTTTTCACAACAGCTGTAATTCTTACTTCATACCTCATACTTCATACTTCTTTTTCTATCGCAACCGAAAAAGTTCCATTCACAAAAGAACAAACAAGAACAATTGACAGCTTGAGGCAGGTTTTAAAAACGTCTGTTAATAAAGGAAAAGCAAAGATATATAACGAACTTGCTGAAAAATATATTGATGTTTCTTATGAAGCAGCTCTCAAATACGCCAATGAAGCATTAAAAATAGCTGAGCAAACAGGTAACATAAGTGAAAAAGCAAATGCTTTAGGAATTTTAGGATTAACTAATTATAGAATAGGAAACCTTAAAGCAGCCAATAATTATTATGAGCGAGCACTAAGTATTTATGTTCAAAAAGCCGATAAAAAGGGCATTGCTAAAATTAATGCTAATACCGGTAGCATATATATTACATGGAACAATTACGACGAGGCAATGAAAAGATGTAAAAAAGCTCTGCAAACATACAAAGAGATGAAAGATAAACCCAGCATAGCGAAAGTGTTAATCAACATAGGGAATATTTATAAATATAAAAATCAATATAAGGAAGCGGAATATTATTTTCAGGAATCCTTAGCAATATTATATGAATTAGGGGTGAAAAAAGAAATAAGTATGGTGCTAAATAACATAGGGAATATTTATACAGCATGGGATGAAAATGAAACTGCCTTAAAATATTATCGACGAGCTTTAAAAATAGCAGAAGAATTAAAAAACAAAGAAGACATTTCAATGGTTTTGAATAACATTGGTTTAATTTACAAAAAGATTGGTAAATACAGCGAAGCATTAAAAAATTTTACAAGAATACTGGATATACAAAATGAACTAAAAAGCAAAAGTATTATATCCACAATATATAGAAATATTGCGGAAGTATATGAAAAACAAGATGATTTTCAGAAAGCATTATATTATTATAAGAAATCATATGATTTAATGGATAAGAAAAGTAATGAGTTAGTTGCCGGATTACTGAATAATTTCGGAAACATTTATAAAAAACTCGGCAACTACAATATCGCATTGCAATATTTTAAACAAAGCATTTCAATAACAGATTCTATAAATAAATTCGGCAACCTTAGTATCAAAAATCACAAAGACATATCCGATTTATATGAAAAGATGAACGACTATAAAACTTCCAATAAATATCTTAGGCAATATTATGCTTTAAACGATTCGGTGTATAATAAAGAAACCCATCAGCAAATTGTAGAAATCAATACTAAATACGAAACCGAAAGAAAAGACAAAGAAATCAAATTGTTAAATACGCAGCAACAATTAAATGATGCTAAATACAAAAAGAGAGTAAATTTATTTATTTCGATTGTTCTGGTGTTTATTTTAATACTTGTTGCAGTTGTATTCTATAATAATAAAATAAAATCCGACAAAAATTTAGCTTTTAAAAATCTTGAAATTGTTAAATCGGAAAATGAAATTTTAAAATCAAAACAAATTCAATTAATAAATGAAAATAAATTAATAGCCGATACAAATACCATTGAAGAAACTTCTTCGGAAAATGACCTAAAACCACAAGCAGAAAAATATTCGACTTCGCCGTTAACCGACTTGCAAAAGCAGGAACTCGCAAATAAAATAACTGAAGTAATGGAAAGGGATAAACTATACACTGATGTTAATTTAAACATAAATGATTTTTCAAAAAAGTTAAATACTAACAGATTTTATATTTCAAATGTAATTAATGAAACTTTTAACAAAAATTTCACTAATTTTATAAATGAATACAGGGTTAAAGAGGCAAGAAGATTGCTGTCTGATGCTGAAAGTCAGAAATATACTTTGGAAACAATAGCTAAATTTGCTGGCTTCAATTCAAGAAGCGTTTTTATTGATGCTTTCAAAAAGTACACAGGTATAACTCCTTCTTTTTACAAAAGAACAATAAAAATACTCTAACTCCTTTCTGATTTTGTTTAGATTGACAAATTTAAACAAGGAAATCACAACAAACATTAGTTAACTGGTTTAATTAATACTTATCTTCTAATTGCCTTAAAACCAAAGCAAAGCAAATTATTTTGCTTATCCGATTAGTTTGGTGTTTAAATACCATTCCCTTTTTATGCTAGTTTAAAATGCTCATTACTTCTTGTTAGCTTTGTCCTAATTGAGCAATGCAAACAAAGTTTGGTTGTTATCCTACAACTATTCCTCGCAATTTTATGTCTTAATGATAAAATGTTTAGGAATTAGTAAAGTTTAAAATTTATCTAAAAGTTAAGAAAACACTTGGATACTATTTTGATTTTGCTAACAAACAAATAATAAAATACAGAAGTAAGAGGTACGAAAACCAGCAATCTTCACGAGTTTCGCTGTAATGATATCTGCTTGCCATAATGTAGAAAATTAACAATTTTAGCAATTTAGTAATTAAACAATAAAAAAATGAGAAACAATCAATTTTATTCAGGTTTAGTGATAATATCGTCATTATTATTGCTATCCTTTATTGCAAAAGGACAATCGCAAAAGCATGGATGGACAACAAGCTCTGACCCATTCAAAGTGAATGTTTTCGTGGAAAACCTTGGACAATTTAACACGTGGGCAAAAACACCATCTGCTATAAAATACGCTATAAATAGCGGTTCGGGAATTTTCTTTACTCAGCAAGGAGTAACGTTCAAATTAAATAAAGTCGTAAATGCAAGCGAAAAAGAATTCAAAAAAATAGAACATGGCGAAAAATCAAATGCCAAAACAGTAACTTATTTTGTAAACATGCAATGGGAAGGCAGTAACCCCAATGCAACCATTGAAGTAAGCGAACAATCCGAAGGATATTACACCTTTGGAGAAAAGGGCTATGAAAATGTAAAAGCAAAAGGGTATAAGAAACTTGTTTACAAAAATCTTTATCCGGGAATAGATGTAGAGTACGTTATTCCCGAAAAAGGAGGAATAAAATATTCACTGCTTGTTCAGCCAAATGCAGACCTGAGAGCTGTAAAAATGAGTTATACCGGTGATGTGGAAAAAATAAAAACAGATGACGAAGGAAATATTATAATAAAAACAGAAGCAGGCGACATAACCGACCACGCCCCACAAAGCTTTTATGAAAGCAGCAGAACAACAGTAGCATCAGCTTTTGAACTAAAAGAAAATACAGTTTCATTCAAACTCGAAGCTAAAAGCTCAAAGCTCGAAGCTATTGTTGTAGACCCATGGACAACAGGTCCCTGGGGAGGAGCCAATATTGCATTGAATGTGGATTATGACGATTTCGGAAACGTATTTGTATCGGGTTACAGGCCGGGACCGCATAGAATAGCCAAATATACTCCTACGGGAACGCTGGTTTATTCTTATACAACAGTTGCTACATGGGAGCATACAATTGTAAATTATTTTTATTCACGACCAACAGTATTAAGACATTCCGGCACAGTTATTAAAGGGGAAGGATTACATTATGAAGGTCCCCCAAATACAACAACAATGCAGGCATTAAAGCTGAACTCTGCAGGTGCTATGTCAGGTCCATATAATTTAATATCAGGAAACAACGAAATGTGGAATATGTTTTATAATAATTGTACAAATAAATTATACGGGTTTGGAGGAGGAACGCAAGAAGCCACCAATTGCCAAATACTTGATACAACTATTGCGGCTATTCAGAAAAAAAATGTTAATACCAGCACCAAAATTGATAATGATATTGCCGATGTTGTTCAGGATGTTAATGGTGATGCCTATATGTTATTAACTAGCAATAGTGATGCTAATATGAATAACCATCTGATGAAATCATTAGCTCCGAATTATGATGCCCCTGAAACATGGTTGGTACCAACGGGATACGCTGCTTTTAGTGGTAATTTTGAAAATAAATTTTTAAATATAATATTAAATGCAACAATTACTTCAAGTTGTAAATTCAATGCATTGTCAGTAAATACCGACTACTTGTTCAGCTATGATGGCAAGACGGTGAAAGCATGGAGAAAAGCAGATGGAATTGAACTTGGCAGTATTGTTACAGATGCATCATATAATGCACTTGAGCGAATGGGAATTGCTGCAGATGAATGCAACAATGTTTATGTTGGTGGTAAAAATAAAGTGCACGTTTATAATTTCAACGGAACAACATTCAATACAGTTAGCACAATAGCAACAAATATTTCCGGTGAAGTTTATGATGTGAGATTAGACCAATCTTTAAGCAGATTGATTGTAGGCGGCAAAGGATTTATAACTGTTGCAGACGCAATTGTGTGTGAACAATTAGTCGTTAAGGATACTGTGTCAGGAACATGCACAAATGGAATGGCATGTGTGGAAGTAATAAGCGGAGGGACATCTCCGTATAGTTATTTATGGAATACAGGAGCTACTACCAGTTGTATTTCTAATGTTCCATCTGGCATTTATACAGTAACAATTACAGATAACTCATGTATAAAATATAAGCATATAGATACATTAACAATCACAGGCGGTTCGGTAATTATTTCTGCAGTGGCAGCACCT